>JAITKY010000154.1 GCA_031278135.1 Prevotellaceae bacterium
AAAAATATTATGTACTTTTGTATAAAAATTGATGAAATATGAAGACAGTTAAAAAGACAAAAACATTTAATTGCGTTAAAATGAAAAATGACATGGGCAAGAATTTGTTAATAACATTAAATAAAAATAGAGTATGGAAAAAGAATTTAAAGACACATATATTGCTGTAAATGTGCAATATAATGGTAAGTTTCCCGAAAATAAATTAAACCGGGAATACAACTCACAAGCAGATTTTCTTAAAGACCTGAATACTTTAACAAAAGATGAAACAAAACATTGTGAAATTGAACTGTTAAAAGTACGTCTTTATGAAGATGAAGAATACTATATAGATGAGTGGAAAGGGAATGAAGACATAGAATTTGAATTAAAGCCCCGTTTTGTTCAATCTAAAGTATTGGATAAAGTTTATTCTAAAGAACTAATTAAGATTAAATGATTATGTTCGTGTAGAGTACAACGAAACAGTTGATGGTGTCGTTGTTAAACACAATCCGCAGACGCAGGGAGTATCGCCGGAGTATAATGTTGTCCCCCTTTGTTGAACGCCAAAGTAAGTATGCTCGATGTCATCAAAGTGAACAACATTCATCGAGTGATGGACTCATGTAAAACGCTAATGTCCTTTTGTTTATCCGAGTTTAAATCGCATCACAATTTCGCCTGTTTCCTTGTCGATTTCGATTTTTTGATTTTCGAGATCGAGGTCTTTTCCTGTGGACATTTTAAACAGTCCGGCAAGAAACTGCATTCCATTGTTCATAATCTGTTCAAATTCCGCTGTTTGTTTTTCTTTTTCCTGATTAATCACTGTTTCCGCTTCATGATGTTCGGGCGAAGGCTGATGCACAACATTTTCCGGAACATCTTTCGTAATATCTTCTGAAGCACCTTCTGGGACATAGTCTAATTCTTCCTGCAGTTCGAGTTCTTCTAAATCTGGCAAATCAGACTGATTTACAATTGTTTCCTGTTCTTGCTCCTGTGTTTCTATATCGTAATCTTGTTCATCGATGAAAGCCTCAATTTGCTGAATAAACTGCGACCGTCCTTTCGACGAAAAATCAACGTAACTTATTGATTCGTCGGAAAGAACGCCATCAAACAGATTTTGCTTTATCAACAGTCCCACGGCTATTCGCTGTTCGATTGAATTGATGGAAATCATATTGTAAATTGTCAGTTTAGAATGAGTTTGTCCTAAACGGTCGATACGTCCTATTCGTTGATTCTTTTTAGCGGGATTCCATGGAAGTTCGAAGTTAATCAAAGTATCGGCAACTTGCAGATTCAGACCCGATCCGCCAGCTTCCGTCGAAAGAAATATCTTACATTCGGAATCTGATTCGAACTTTTTGATTAACTCGCCTCTCAATTTCACAGGAACTCTACCGTTAAGTTCCACAAAACCAATACCATTATAGCGTAACATATCCGCAATCAGTTTGTGCATTTTTAACCATTCCGAAAAAATGATTATTTTACATTCGTTGTTTTGAATTTCCAGTTTTTCGAACAGTATTTCGTGAAGTTTGTCCAATTTTGGAGATTCGTTGGTTTCTTCGTCCACCAAAAATGTCGAATCGCAAACCATACGCGCCGAAGTCAATAGCAGCATGATTTTTTGCATATCATAAGGAGTCAGGAATTTTTTCTTTATAATTTTCGAAATTCCTTTAATATAACTTGCATGAAAATCGGCTTGCAACGACGAAAGTTTTATTGGAATCTCTATTTGCCTGACATTGGGCAATTGGTCGAGAACATTCCGTTTTTCTCTACGTATCAGGATTCCGGACAACTTTTCGTTCAAAATGTCCAAATCGTAATATCCGTCGATTTTGTTCGGTTTATACGGGTCGAAAAGGCAGTGCTGATACGAAAATTCCCATAACGGACCAAAGAAATACGGGTCTACCGTGTTGACTATCGAAAAAATATCTATCAAACGGTTTTCTATTGGTGTTCCGGTGATTACCAGCGAATGTCTGGCTTTAATTTTTTTGATAGCCGACGAAGTTTTCGTCTCATAGTTTTTTATCTTCTGTGCTTCGTCGAGAATCAGAAAATCAAAATCGGCCCTGTTTATCGCCTGACTGTCGCGCAAAACAGTCTCATAATTAACGATAAAGAAATAATACGAATCAAGTAAATATTGTTTTTCCCTGTTGTCGGGCATACCGCTGACAACCAAAGCCTTTTCGCCGGTAAATTTTTCTATTTCCTTTTTCCACTGCGATTTGAGAGTGGCGGGACATACAATCAAAGTTTTAGTAAATCCGAAAATCTGTTTTTTCAACACAGCGGCAGCAATTGCTTGAACAGTTTTTCCCAAACCCATTTCGTCGGCAATTATGGCGGCTTTACGGAAAAGCGCAAATTCCACTCCTTCTTTCTGATACGGAAAAAGTTCGACTTTGATAAACGAAAAATCAGGCTTATACGTTTTCTTCAAATCAGCCAGCATCAGTTGCTCATATCGGCGTTCGATTTTTTCTTTCACTTCCGGACGAATACATATCGTGTCGGGAAACGCCGTCGCCTCTTCGATAAAATCCAAAAACGATTCACATTCACAATCTTCAATAAATTGAGCGTCACCGAAAAACTTGTTTATCAACAAACCTTCGTTGTGAGGCAATTTTCTGTTGGAATAATACCATGTTATCTGATTTTCGTTCAACGGGTCGCAGTAAATTTCGATAAACGGAAATTTTTTATCCATTTTATTGTACAACTGTCTGTCGGATTTCAACTTGTCGAAAACATACATAATATGCTTTGTTGTACCGAGTTTGTTGTATTTAGCGTCGGCACTGTCGCTGTAACCGGTTTGGTTTTCGAAATCACGCAAAAACACTTTGTATCTGACGCCTGTGTCGTTAGTCAGGATATGGTCGCCGTAGATATTTTTCGCCCATTTGATACGATATTTTGCTTTTTCAGCTTTTTGACGGCGTTCGCCAAGCACTCGCTTGATCATCCCTTCACGAGTATATTTCTTATGTTCCGATGCTTTATGATTAAGACAGTCCAACTCATCTTGATACGTTAAAAGACAGGCGTATGAATAGCGTGTCCAACCTTTGCGCTCGCCATTTTCTTCGGGGGTAAAATTGTAGTGCAAATTCCCTTTTTCGTCGATAACATTACCTGATATAAGCACACATTCTACATATTTATCTTTATCTTCTTCGATAGTGACGATAAAATCTATCGACACAGGCGATTGCGACAAAACTGTACATTCTTTAGTTTTGTAAATATTTTCGCCATAAAATAATTCGTCTTTACTTAATTGTTGTTTAACTTGTTCAATAACAGATACTATATCCATAATTAAATTTAATTTACTTATTTTTACTGTTTTTCCAATGATTTATCTTTTTAATGATAAGAGAACAATAAATTTTTGCCATATTCAAATCGTCGGTCGAAACAAATTCGGTATTGTTATGAGCCACAGGGTTTCGGATGTCAGCTAGGACATTGAATTTTGTGCACCATTCCTTTTTCGAATTACCGAAAATTTTCTTAAACCATTTCCAGTCGGTAGAAATAAACAGATCGTACATATCTCTTGGGAAAGTGTAATCGACCAAATGAGAACTTGCATTACCGTATTTTTTGTTCAAAGATGTTCTTATCTCTTTTAATTTTTTGATTCCATCGAGTTTGCTTGCGTTCTTTGCATTTTTCATTAGATATTCATCTTCCCACTTATCTCCGAAAACTTCTGTAATCCATTCTTTTATCAGATCACGGACAGAACATTCGGCTTCTTTCCATAGAGGCCAGAAATCGACTACCTGCGAAATATTCCGAATACTGTATTCTTCAAAATTGTTAAACTGTTCACTTGTAAAAGATTTGTCGCCACTGATAAAACTGTCGGCAACTTTTTTCATATCAAGAGCCTGCAAAAGTTTGTTTGCAAAAGCATTTTCGGGATAAAATCTAATCGCTTCGTTCAGGACTTCGCGTGCTTCTTCGGTTTTATTCATCTGAATCAAAGCCGACCCTTTCTGGTGCAAATAAGTCGAACATTTTATACTGTCTTTTGCGATGGAATCGTCATTAAGCAGTAAATCAATATATTCGATAACTTTTTCAAATTCTCTTACCGAAGAATAAAAGTTAACGAAATAGTTGTATGTTTTGACATTATTTGGCAGTTCTTTTCCGTACATACTTATGAAATCCAATGCCGCCTGCATATTTTCCATTTGAACGTAAAGCATGCCTATGTCTTTTATACAACTTTCACGTTTTTCGTTATTTTCGAATGCAATCATGTAATATTTCAGCGCTGTTTCCAAATCTTTATTGACAAGTTTTGCAGTTGCCGCTTTTTGATAATTTGAATCGTAGTAATCTATTTTACTTTGATTTATGCTTATCAACTGTTCTTTGATTTTCTTTGCGTTTTTATTTTCGGGATAAGCAAGTAAAATTTGTTCTGTCAATCCGATAGCGGCGCCTACTTTATGTTCGTCGAACAAAGTCTTGATAGAATCAAAAATATTTTCGACCGATGTTGGTCTTTGAACCAGTATTGCAGCATTTTTATACTCTTTCGACAAAGTGAACAAAACGGGAATGTTGGAAGTATAAGCCGACTGTTCCTGTAACTGTTCGAGCAGATCGTCGTCGATCACATTTTTGTATGTGAAATATATACTGCGTCCCTTTTTATCGGTGATAAATCCGTACATCCGGGCGGCGAAATATCTTGTAATAAATCCGTTTGCGTTTACTGTTCGTTTATCTTCCTCGTCGATAAGCTGTTCAAGTTCGTTGAACGATTTAAAGACAGAGGTGGGTTTAATCTTGAATTTCGGAATTTTTTTAGTCACCGTTTCCAGCAGTTCGGTGGGAATTTTTTCGCCGGCTTTGTATTCCGTAAGCGGTTTAATTTCGCTTTCCGATATAAGTTGCTCTTCGACTTCGGCCTGTCCGTCATCTATAAATGCTTCGGCTTGTTCGTCTGCAACAGTTTCGGCTTGTTTGTCTGCAACAGTTTCGGTCTGTTCGTCCGTAACGGTTGCCGGCTGTTCTTCAGTTAAGGTTGCTGCGTCGCTCGAAGCGGCAGTTTCTGTAACTGTGTTTACATTGGTTATAACCGATTTAGGTACGGAGAATCGAACTATCGAATTATTTACGACAAACTCAATATTGTCGTCTGTTTCCAAAATGATACAGTTATTTTCGAAATTTTCAATTTTGCCTGTAAATGAAAAATCATTTGTATAAAGAGTAACAGTATCGCCTCTTTTATACCTTTTTTTTAATGCATTAACCATATACCCAATATTTTAATTATTTATTTATAAATTCGTCAATGCGTTCACTTTGCCGATATGCGCTTGAAGTTGCGAAAATGTGTTTTCAATCGTTCCCATGTTATCGACAGAAACGTGTTTACCCTGTTGCCGGTAATACTCGGCTACGGGCGCTGTTTGTTCGTTATAGACTTTGATACGGTTTTTGATTATTGTACAGTCGGAATCGTCGATTCTTCCCGAACCTTGTCCTCTCAACAATATCCGTGCGATAAGTTCTTCTTCTTCAACTTCGAGAGTAGCCATGAGCGCAATATTCAACGATTCTTTCTGCAACATTTCGTCCAACGATTTTGCTTGTTCCACTGTTCGTGGGAAACCGTCGAAGATAAATCCTGCAGCCGTTCTGTTGTTGTTCAGATTTTCGCGAATAAGTTCGATAACTGTTTCATCAGGAACTAATTCGCCTTTTTCTATCAAATTTTTTACTTTTTGTCCGAGCGGAGAGTTTTTTTTCATTTCCGCACGCAAAATGTCGCCGGTCGATAGATGAACCAATTGATACATTTCGACTAATTTCGCCGCCTGTGTACCTTTTCCCGCTCCCGGTGGGCCAAATAATATTATATTAAACATTTATATACAGAGTTTTAATTATTATTTTACTAATTTATATATATCAGGATAATTTCGTCCTAATCCGTTATAATCCAACCCGTAACCTACGATAAACTCATTTGGAACAAGTATGCCTGTATAATCGAGTTTGATGTCTTTCGCGTATGCCTCGGGTTTAAACAGCATTGTTGCGATTTTCAACTGTTTAGGCTTGTATTTCGATATTACGCCCACAAGATGTTCTACTGTCACTCCGGTATCGATGATATCTTCCAGAATGACAACTGTTTTGCCTGTCAAATCGAAATTTAACCCGATAAGTTCTTTAATCTCTCCTTTCGACGATAAACCGTCGTATGAACTTAATTTAATGAAACTTAACAGACAGTCGAAATTAATATATTTCATCAAATCCGAAGTGAACATGAATGAGCCGTTCAAGATGCTTAAAAACACGGGCAACTCTTCATTTTTAATGTCGTTGTTGATACATTCGGCAATATTTTTTACAGCGTCCAATATTTCGCCGGATGAAATATATTTACTGAAAACTTTATCGTGCAGAGTTATTTGTGTCATAATATCGCTGTTATATTCATCGTTCGTGATAGACTCCAAACTCGGCAATGCAGGGCGTATTTGAAAATTCGTCTATCAACAATCGTATTTTATTCCCCCATACTTTGTTGAATCGGTGTATTTTGACTTTGCCAGTATTTGTTCCTGTCAGTAAAGGTCGCCATTCGTTGTTCGAAAAATATTCAAGCCTGTACTTTTCTATCCGGCTACGTCCCTCTAATTCGGTGATAACAACCATATTAAATTCTCTATCGCCTCCGGAGAGCGTGATTTCTATCCACGGTTTTTCCACCGAAGGATGCGAGATCCACGAAGAATTGAATTTGTCGTCGTTCACAAAATCCATGATATTCATGTCGTAACTCCAACTTGATTCGACAGGTTTCTTTTTCGCTATATTCGAGGATATTATTGGTCGTTCGGCAGGCGAAATCTTTCCGACGGAACCCTTATTTTTCCATAATTTGCCGATCTTTTTCAACGCTTCCAAAGCATTGTCGTCAATCAGTCCGTCTCTGTTGGGCGCCACATTCAGAATGAAATTGCAATACGTCTCGTTGAGGGGAATGATGTTTTTTGTAACAATCTCTTCGGGCGATTTTACGGGCTTTTTCGGAAAACTTTCTTTCCAAAACCAGTTGTCCTGAATCGGGTAACACGACAGGGCGGGGAGTTTGTTGGCGTTCGAAATGTGTTGTCCTGCACCTTGTTCATACGATTTGATGTCGGTATAGAACAGAACTTCGGCAGGATATTTTGCCGCATTGAGATCCATTAGCAGGCAATTGGGTTGCAGCGATTTCACCATCAGATAGACGTCTTCGAAGGGGATTTCGTCATACGAAATACGCGACCAGGGCGCATCCCAGCCGTCGATTATCAGTGCAGTGATTTCTCCGTAGTTAGTCAACAGTTCGGTTATTTGGCTTTTGATGAAGTTAATATGGTCTGATTTGATCATGTTCGGACGTAGCCGGTGATGTGTGTCGAGTATCGAATAGTAAAGCATAACTTTCAATCCCTCGTTCCTGAATGCTTCGACGTATTCTTTAACAACATCTTTCCCGTATGGACTGTTCATGACATTGTAACCCGTTGTTTTTGTGTCCCAAATACAAAAACCACTGTGATGTTTTGTTGTAAGACATCCGTAAGACATGTTTGCCGATTTTGCAGCTTTCGCCCACTGCGAACAGTCTAATTTTCCAGGATTAAAAATCGTAGACGGTGCGTCGGGATCGGGCCAGTCCTCCGACGTGTAAGTGGGGATATTATAATGTATAAACATCCCAAACTGTAAATCGACAAACTCCTGTTGGAGTTGCTCCAAACTCTTCGGCTGAGCAACAGAAACATAACCGAAAAAAACAAATAAACTCGTGAATAATAATACTTTTTGTAGTTTCATCTTTATTAAATTTAATAACATTATTGAATTAAAAAACGCGTCAAAGATAGATATTTTTTTTATATACAAATAAAATAAACCGTATATAATTGTTGATTTATGATTTATGATTTACAATTAAACTGTCATGTCCTGAAAAAAGTATACACTTCTTTACAATTTTTACTAATTGCTATATCTATTTTTTTAATTAATCATTTTTATATTACTTTGTTTAACAAGTCTTCCCGCCCAAATTTCTTATCCAGCTCTGAACTGTCGCATCACCTTTGATGCCATAACGACGACTTACTTCACTTATGCTCGATCCGGATGATACTTCCTGAACTACTTTTTCTTTAAAGCAGATACTGTACCAAATTATACGTTTTTACTCTTTTTGTCATAATTTTTACTCTTTTTGTCTGTATACTTATTTCAGGACATGACAGTTT
>JAITKY010000171.1 GCA_031278135.1 Prevotellaceae bacterium
GTTTATACGGAATAAAATATAAGTTATATTGTTTATTTATATAAAGTTACAAAATATATGAGCAAAAAATTTTTACTATCGACTATTATCTTTGCACTGTTTTTAATTTCGTGCAAATCGAAACAAGGCGACGAAAATATTTCTCCCGATTACAATCCTTACGTTGAAGCCTTTACTGCGGGAGATATTTCTGTAAAGTCAAGCGTAGTTTTGCGACTATCGGAGCCGTCGCATATTGACCCGGACGAGTTTACGGGCGAAAATATGTTTGACATTTCGCCGTCGGTGAAAGGAAAAACGCAGATGCAGAACAGTCTAACCTTTGTATTTGTACCCGACGAGAATCTCAAAATAAACCAGCGTTATATAGTCAAGTTCGACGTTGGAAAAGTCGTTAAAGGCGTTGATAAACAATTTCGTAAGTTTGAATTTGGTTTTTCGACCATCAAGCCATCGTTTTATATGTCGCGTGAAGGATTGAAACTTTACAGCGAAACCTCGCCGCATTTGTTCCAGTTGGTCAGAGAAATACACATTTCCGACTATGCCGACCCCGTAGCGGTTGAAAAGATGTTGATTGTCAAATTAAACAACGAATTGCCGGCAATCAAATGGGAGCACGAAGGCAACAAACACACCTTCATCATCGACAGCATAAAAGCCGGAGAATCAGCATCGGAGATGAAATTAAGCCTTAATGCAAAAAGCATCGGAGGTGATTTGACCGACGAAGAAACACTTCGGATACCAAGTAAATACGAATTTGATATTTTAGGAGTTACATCGAGCGACGAAGATGGAAATCAAGTCATTATATGCCGGTTTTCGTCGCCTATCGACACAAAACAGAACCTTAAAGGCATTGTCACGCTCGAAGAATACAAGTTTACATACCGTGTAGCGCTGAATACCATACTGTTGTATCCTTCCGAAAGGCTTACAGGACAAGTCACTCTGACAATATTCGAGAGTCTAAAAAGCGCTAATGGCGGCAATTTCGGGAAAAATTACACCGACGAACTGCTTTTCGAATCTAACAGTCCGGAAATCAAGTTTTTGGGAAAAGGGAACATACTGCCGACAACCAGCGACGGGACTGTCATGCCGTTTCAGGCTGTTTCGGTTAAATCGGTTACTGCCAAAGTAATAAAGATATACGAAAACAATGTATTGCAATTTTTGCAAGTAAACAATCTCGGAGGAAAATCGGAACTGAAACGTGCGGGCAGATTGGTAGCAATCAAAACCATGCGGCTCGACGAAAACAAAACAATCAAAGAACTGCGGCGCTGGAGTACTTATGCTCTCGATTTGTCGAAATTGATAACTCCCGAACAGGGCGCTATATACAGAATCGAACTCAGTTTCTCAAAAAAACAGGCTATCACCGATTGCGACGAAGATGACGACACCGGTGAAAACATCTCCGATGAAGATCAATTGAGAAGAGACGAACAAAGTTACGATAACCCGCAATCCTACAACGATTACTATTATTATTACGATGACGACGATGACTACGGAAGCACGTCAAATCCTTGTGATAAGGCATATTACCAATGGAACAGCAGATGTCGGGCTGCGAAAAACATACTTTCGTCCGACCTTGGCATTATCGCTAAAGCCGGAACAAA
The DNA here is from genome assembly GCA_031278135.1 of Prevotellaceae bacterium. GTDB lineage: Bacteria > Bacteroidota > Bacteroidia > Bacteroidales > UBA932 > JAIRLF01. The sequence goes on from JAITKY010000171.1 coordinate 1,635, forward strand.
AAATTCGGTACGTTTTATTGTAACAAACGTACACTCAATTACTCCCGCCGCTTCGGTCGAAATAGAAATCTATAACTATCAACAACAGTTAATCGGCAAAGGAATAACCAACGCCGAAGGATTTGCAGATGTGGAAGTTAAAGGCAAACCGTTTATTGCTGTCGCCAAACAGGGCGCACAACGTGGATATTTGCAGATGCAGGACGGTATGTCGATATCGCTCAGTCGTTTCGACGTTGCCGGTAACGCTGTAAAAAACGGAATCAAAGGTTTCATCTATGGCGAACGAGGCGTATGGCGTCCCGGCGATTCCATCTTCCTGACATTCATCCTTCAAGACCTGGAAAACAGTCTTCCAGCATCGCATCCCGTGACGCTCGAAATCACCGACGCGCGAGGCAGAGTCGTCAGCCGTCAAAACAAGATTGGCGGAACGAATGGTTTCTACACTTTTGTCTATCAGACAAATGACGACGCCCCGACAGGAAACTGGCTCACTACGGTGAAAATTGGAGGAGTGTCGTTCAACAAAACAATTAAAGTAGAAACAGTTAAGCCTAACAGATTAAAGATAAACCTGACATTCAAAGAAGACGAAATAGAATTGCAATCCCCGATTACCGGCTCGCTAAATTCGACATGGCTTCACGGAGCGCCCGCAAAGAATCTCGAAACAGAAATAAGGATGTATTTAAATCCGGTAAAGACTGTGTTTAAAGGATTTGAAGGATATATGTTCGACGATCCGACAAAGACTTTCGAATCGGAAGAAAGAGAATTTTTTTCAGGGAAATTGGACAACGATGGCAATATAAAGTTCTCACAGACAGTTAATACAGGTAACAGGCCTTCGGGAAAACTCCGTGCAAATTTCGTTACGCGAGTTTATGAAGAAGGCGGCGACTTCAGTATCGACAACACAGTCAAAGAAATCTCGCCATATAAACGATATGTTGGAATTGCACAGCCAAAAGGAACAGGATTCAATAACATGCTCGAAACGGATAAAAATCAGACATTTGAAATTGTCGTTCTCAATAAATCCGGCACGACCGTTGCCGAACAGACGGAAGTGAAAATCGCTGTGTATAAGTTAGGTTGGAGTTGGTGGTGGAGTGCGTCTGACAATCAACTCGCCAATTTCAATTACAGTTCGTACAAAACTCCCATCTACGAAGAAACAATCAAAATATCCGGCGGTCGGGGAATGTTCCCATATAAGGCAACTCACAGTCAATATGGTTTTTATCTGCTAAAAGTGACGGATAAAAAAGGAGAACACAGCGCCGCAACGGTTGCATATTACGATTGGCCTGGCTGGGGCGGACGTGCACGACAGGGTAGCGAAGGCTCGACAATGTTGATGTTCGAAAGCGATAAGAAATCTTACGATGCAGGTGAAACGGCGACAATTACATTCCCGTCGTCGAACACTGCTAAAGCGCTGATAAGCATCGAAAACGGAACTAAAGTGTTGAATGATTATTGGGTTGCCTGCGAAGACGGAGATACGAAGATCGAAATCAAAACAACGCTCGAAATGACACCAAACGTTTACGTCGCCATCACTTTGGTACAGCCGCACGCTCAAACACAGAACGACTTGCCAATAAGGCTGTTCGGCGTGATTCCGGTGAATGTGGTTGATCCCGAAACGAAACTCGCGCCGGCTCTCGACGCTCCCGCTTCGATTCGTCCGGAAGAAAAATACAAAATCACTGTCAGTGAAGAGAAAGGCAAACCAATGACCTACACGCTTGCCGTTGTTGACGAAGGCTTGCTCGACCTGACTCGATTCAAAACGCCAAACCCGTGGGATTATTTCTATGCCAAAGAGGCTCTGGGAATTAACACCTGGGATATGTACGAATCGTTGATTGGCGCTTACGGAGGACGAATCGAACAGTTGTTCGCGATAGGAGGTAGCGACGTAGCAGCAGCAAACAGAACGAAAATCAACAGATTCAAGCCGGTAGTAACGTTCATCGGTCCATTTTCGTTGAGCAAAGGTCAAAAAATCACTCACGACCTGAAAATGCACAGTTATATTGGCGCAGTAAAAGTTATGGTCGTTGCCGGCAACAAAAAAGCGTATGGAAGCGCCGAAAAGGTTATTCCCGTCAAAAAACCGCTCATGGTTTTTGCGACAATGCCACGCGTTATCGGTCCAGGAGAAGAAATCGACTTGCCTGTAACCGTATTCTCTATGGATGAGAAGATTGACAAGGTGGATATATCTGTCGAAACAAATGATATATTTACAATGGAAGAAACAAAACATACCGTTGATTTCAAGTCTGTTGGCGAAGAAATGACCACATTCAAACTGAAAGTCAAACATCAGACAGGAGTAGGCAAAGTGAAAGTCGTTGCTGTCGCCGGAAACGAACGGTCGGAATATAACGTTGATATTGAAGTCCGTACACCAAATCCGCCATTGACAAAAGTACATTCGTTTTTGTTGGAAGCCGGCAAAAGCCATTCGGTATCAGAAGAATTACACGGAATCTCAGGAACTAACACCGGACGAATCGAAGCATCGATTATCCCGCCGCTAAATCTGGGGCAACGTCTTAATTATCTGATTCAATACCCTCACGGATGTCTCGAACAGACTATTTCGTGCGCTTTTCCGCAACTGTATCTGAGTTCGGTTATCGATTTGAGCGAAAATGACAAAGTCAATGCTTCGTATAATGTCAAAGCGGCTTTGAACAAGTTGAAAAACTTCACCGGATACGAAGGCGGATTTACTTACTGGCCAGGCGAAAGCGACTATAACAGTTGGGCAACAAGTTATGCGGGCGATTTCATGCTCGAAGCAGAGAAAAAAGGTTTTTCGTTGCCTACAGGACTGAAACAGGGCTGGTTGAAGTATCAGCAAAAAAAAGCCCGCACTTGGGTAATGAGCAGTCAGAAAGGCACATATTACTCTTATTCTCAACACGATTTAGATCAAGCATACCGATTATATACTCTTGCGAAAGCAAAAGCTCCCGAATTAGGCGCAATGAACAGATTGAAAGAGGATAAGACCATATCCACGCAAACACGCTGGACGCTCGCTGCTGCATACGTTTTAGCAGGACAACCCGAAATAGCGGAAAAAATAATCGAAACAACTGATACCAATGTTAAGGAATATACCGCATTTTCACAGACTTACGGATCAAGTACAAGAGATATCGCCTTAATAGTGGACGCTCTGTTGCTGTTGAACCGTGAAGGAACGGCGTTCGAACTTGTACGCACTTTGTCACAGCGACTTAACTCGAATCGCTGGATGAGCACTCAAACCACTGCGTATGCGCTGATGGGAATATCGCGTTATGCCGAAAATGTGAAAGGCGACAATTCTATCAAAATCGAATATACGTGCAACGGAAGTAATAACACCGTAAACTCAAATAAATCAATCTGGACTGCAAATCTCGGAGATTTGAAATCCGGAAAATTCGAGGTAACGAACAAGTCGGATGTCAGTGTTTACGTACAGATTTCGACAACCGGAACGCCCGTCGAAGGTCAGGAAACGGCTTCGGAAAACAAAATTAAATTGCATGTTTCGTACTCCGACGGCAAAACGACAATCAACCCTGCCAAACTGAAACATGGAACTGATTTTTACGCTGTTATAGACATAGTAAATCTCAGTCCTGCCAGCGAAACGTACTCGAACATCGCTTTGACGCAAATATTCCCTTCGGGATGGGAAATAATCAATGAACGTATGCTGGATATAGTAAATTACGACAATACAAACGATTACGATTATTGCGATATTCGTGACGACAGAATGTACACGTATTTCAGTTTGAAAAATCCGAAACAGTTCAGGATAAAACTTACGGCTACGTATGTCGGCAGGTTCTATTTGCCAGCTGCTAAGGTCGAAGCGATGTACGACGGAACGATAAGCGCAAACACAACAGGTCAATGGGTAGAGGTTGTAAAATAATCACAGCAAGGAAGATAGATGATTAAAATACTTGGGATAGAATCGTCGTGCGACGACACTTCGGCGGCTGTGATATGCGACCGATGTTTGTTGTCGAATGTCATTGCAAATCAGAAGGTACACGAAAAATATGGCGGCGTAATTCCGGAACTTGCATCGCGGGTACATCAACAAAATATTATCCCTGTGGTCGATATGGCTCTGAAAGAGGCAAACATCACGAAATCCGACCTGGACGCAATTGCTTTTACCGGAAGTCCCGGATTGCTGGGGTCGTTATTGGTCGGCGTTTCGTTTGCAAAGGGTTTAGCCGCTTCTATCGGCGTCCCGTTGATTGAAGTCAATCATTTACAGGGACATGTTCTATCGCATTTTATTGAAGAACAAGGTAGGATAAAAACTTTTCCTTCGTTGCCTTTCATGTGTCTTCTGGTATCCGGAGGACATACGCAAATCATTGTGGTTAAAGATTATCTGGATTTCGAAATAATCGGGGAAACAATCGACGACGCCGCCGGCGAAGCGTTCGACAAGTGCGCAAAAGTCATGGGATTGCCTTATCCGGGCGGTCCCGTGATAGACGCATTGGCAAATAAAGGAGATCATGCTGCTTTTTCGTTCGCAAAACCGAAAGTCGCTGATTTTAATTACAGTTTCAGCGGTCTGAAAACATCGTTCCTGTATTTTCTACAAAAGAAAATCGCCGAAAATCCGGCGTTTGTCGAAGAAAATAAAGCCGACTTGTGCGCTTCTATTCAGCAGACTATCATCGATATCCTCATCGATAAACTGATAAAAGCCGTCGCTAAAACCGGAATCAAAGACGTGGCAATAGCAGGAGGAGTGTCCGCAAACTCCGGATTAGCCGGCAAACTGCAACAAACAGGCAACAAACTCGGCTGGAACGTGTTCGTCCCCGAACGAAAATTTACTACCGACAACGCCGCAATGATCGCTATAACAGGATATTTTAAATATCAAAAGAAATTATTCGCCGGACTTGACGTAGTTCCGCATGCAAGAATCGAGAAAATTTAGTTCGACGCTATCCTATCCTTTTGCGGCGGCGACCGGCGAAAATGTTTCGCCTCTTCGATTGCTGGACGGATGATTTCGACCTCTTCCTTACTCTTCAAACCGCCATTTTCGGACTGAGGATTAAGCGACAAAAGGCGGTCCGAAGCGTACGAATCAGAAATGGACCTGCGTTAATCCGGATTGCTTCGGACTGAAGCATCGCAATGATAATTAATTGTTAACATGACAACAACACTAAATTTAAGCATCTATAATTCGCTTTCCATCTCCTTTTGAGCATAATTTTTTTTATTTTCTATACGTATTATTTTTACAAATCTTTCCCATGCTTTTCCGTTGGCAATCGGAGATTCTGCCATTATAATAGTTTTGTTTTTATCCATAACAAATACATTACCTTTAGTAAGATAAAAATTTTTGTTATTTTTTTTAAAAGCACCTCCTTTGTCAAAAATAAAAGGAATGGTTAATTGATGTGTTTTGAGTGAATTGATTACTAATTGTTCATCGGAATGACGGATTATAAATAATACGCCAGTATCATTTTCCGCTAAATTCTTTGTAAGATGTTTCCACATTGTTAACGCACTAAATGAACAATATGTACAAGCGGCAGAATCTATATAAACTACTGCCATGTATTTATATTTTTGAATATGTTGATCAACCTCATACTGAATATCCGGAAAGACAACATTTATTTTCGGCTCATCTTTTTTGCACGAAGTA
>JAITKY010000274.1 GCA_031278135.1 Prevotellaceae bacterium
ATTGCCGGTGGTGGATCGACGTACAATGTCGATGACTACGTGAAGCAATCGACCTCGCCCGTCTATGGCGGCGCAGTGGTGATGAACGGCAAAGCTATCTACGAGGATAACGGCATACCGACCGGCAGCTATCACGGCAAAGATAATGTCAAGATGGTGGAGTTTACCTACAAGTCGAACGTAAACAGTTGTCTGAAGGGCAACCAGTATAGCATGGTGATAGTTTTGACGGAGGATATAACGAAGTAAACTGTTTTGACGGAGGATATAACGAAGTAAACTGTCATTAATGAAGCTTAACCCCACATTGCATGCAATGTGGGGTTAATAACTTATAACTTATTGTGAAATCATATTTCAGAATACTATAGCATCGCAGGTCCCGGCTTAGGGCAACTTAATCCTCAACCCTACTGTGGATTTGACGACTTGTCGAACAAAGCCGGAACAAAACTTTTGAATTGTTTTTACGTACAGGCAGATGTAAAAAAGGAAGATAACAGAGAATTTTACCACTACTGCAAAGTGACGATATTGCAAAAATTTAACTTCGACGGCTTCTTAAATCAAATTGAAAAAGGTGGCTGTTTCCTAAGTGATTAAAGATTCATAACAGATGATAAAAAATCGCAATGCCGAAGAGTTGCAGATTATTTCTCCGCTCCGGCGAACAGATAACTGCCTCGCCAGCCGTTTCAGGCGGTCGCTTCTATATCCTGACAGCCAAAGGAACGCTGTTTATTCATTGAAAAACTGTTGCCGTATGTAATCCCCAAGAAACGGGAACAGGAACAGGGAAAAGAAGAAACGGGGGTATTGCCGCCGTCAAAAGTAGTGGTTGAATTTGTTGATTTTAGCAAAGAAAAACAATAAACATTTCCGGAGTTGTATGCAAATTGTATGTACATAAAAAAAAATGCGATTACAATTTTCTTTGTAATCGCTTGATTTTCAAAGTAGCGCGATCCGGGATTGAACCGGAGACCTCATGATTATGAATCATGCGCTCTAACCTGCTGAGCTACCGCGCCAACGTGCAATAAACAGTCATAAATTGCGGGCGCAAAGATACTGCTTTTTTTGAAAATACAAAATAATTAGCCGATAATCTTTTCAAATTCTTTCATACAATCGACTAATGCCTCTACGCTTTGCAACGATAACGCGTTGTAAAGCGAAGCCCTGAACCCACCGACAGAACGATGTCCTTTGATGCCGACAAGTCCGTATTTTTTCGACAATTCCATAAAATCGTTTTCTTTTCCGGCATATTTTTCGTCAAGCACAAAGCACACATTCATTATCGAACGATTTTCGACAGCAGCTGTTCCCTTAAACACCGGATTACGGTCGATTTCGCTGTACAGACAATCGGCTTTAGTTTTGTTTCGTTTTGCGATTTCGGTAACTCCGCCAATACTTTTCAGCCATTTCAGCGTTTCCTTCATCATAAATATAGGGATAACGGGCGGGGTGTTGTACATCGATTTGTTTTTGATATGGATTTTGTAATCAAAAAAAGCGGGAATATCACGCGACACTTTACCCAGAACATCTTCCCTGATTATGACGAAAGCCAGTCCTGCAGTTCCTGCATTCTTCTGAGCGCCACCGTATATCATTGCATATTTCGATACGTCAACCGGGCGGCTGAGTATATCCGACGACATGTCTGCGACCATATTGACCGGCGAATCGGGGTCGGTGCGTATTTCCGTTCCAAAAATCGTGTTATTCGAAGTAAAATGGAAATAATCGACATCCGACGGGATTGTGTATTTCGGTACAACAGAATAGTTTGATTCTTTTCCCGAAGCGATTACCTGTACTTCGCCAAAATAGCGAGCCGCTTCGATTGCTTTTTTCGCCCATACGCCGGTGTCGAGATATGCAGCTTTGGTTTGCAGCAAGTTGTACGGCAACATCAGGAATTGCTGGCTTGCGCCGCCATGCAACAACAATACTTCGTACCCGTCGGGAATCTCCAACAATTCTTTCCAAAGAAAATTGCACTCGTCCATTGCTTCGTCCCAGCCTGCGGAACGGTGTGATATTTCAGCAATCGAAAGTCCGGTGTTATTGAAATCTTTCAACGCTTCAATCGTCGCGTCAATGGCTTGTTGTGGTAAAATCGAGGGTCCTGCATTAAAATTATGTTTCATAATTATTTATTTATATTATTTTTTGACAATACTTAATATTCTGTTTACAATGTCGCGGGCTGCGTCTGGCATGGCAAGCGCCGATATGTTACAGCTCAACTTGTCGATATGCGACTTGTTGTTAATCAAGTCGATTACTGTTGCCATCAGTTTATTTTTTGCGGCGTCGTCCTTAATCATTACTGCGGCGTCGCTGTTTGCTAAAGCCATAGCGTTTTTTGTCTGATGGTCTTCGGCGACATTTGGCGAAGGTATCAATACAGCCGGTTTCCCGACTATGCAAAGTTCCGATATTGTGCCTGCTCCGGCTCTGGAGATTATTACATCGGCAGCAGCGTAAGCGTAATTCATTTTGTAGATAAAATCAAAGACTTTTATATCCGGCTTTTCTTCGGCAAGTTTCGAAGCCGTTGCGAAATAATGCTTTCCTGTTTGCCATATCAGCCGGATATTGTTGCGGGCAAACTCGTCCAGACTGCCGGCTATGCTTTCGTTGATTGTACGTGCACCCAAACTTCCGCCAAGCGCCAAAACCACAGGCTTATCCGTATCGAAACCGAAAAATTTTACTGCTTCGTCCCTTATCCCGTCCAACCCGAACAAGTCCTGTCGCACAGGGTTTCCGGTGTAATGTATCCTGTTTTTTGGGAAAAACCGTTCCATCCCTTGATACGCAACACATACGGCGCGGGCTTTTTTCGCCAACAGTTTGTTGGTCAGACCCGCGTATGAGTTCTGTTCCTGAATCACAGTCGGGATTCCCATTCGTTGAGCCTGCCACAATGCCGGTGCGCTTGCATATCCGCCAACGCCAACAACAACACTGGGTTTGAAATCTTTGATAACTGTCATCACCTTGTTCAGACTTTTTAGCAGTTTGAATGGAAAAGAAAAGTTTTTGAAAGTCAATCGTCTTTGTAATCCTGCAACCGGAAGTCCAACGATATCATATCCCGATGCCGGAACTTTTTCCATTTCCATACGTCCTTCGGCGCCTACAAACAGTATTTCCACGCTATTGTCTGTTTCTTTCAGGGCGTTAGCGATAGAAATCGCCGGAAATATGTGTCCGCCCGTTCCTCCTCCGCTTATGATTACCTTCATTTTACTGCAAAAAATCGTTTTAAAAATGCGGCGCAAA
>JAITKY010000223.1 GCA_031278135.1 Prevotellaceae bacterium
AAAATTTTACACAAAAAAACAACTTTTATACGCAATAAAAGTGAAAATGTTTCATTTCTCGAAAAAAATCTTTTGTAAAAGAAATCGACCAAATCGTTCTTGGGGAAGTTCCAAAAAAAAAAAATTGTCTACTGGAACTCCATATCGAATAAAATTTGCTGTAATAATTTATTCAGCAGCGTACTAATGCCTCCATCTAAAACCTGCGTACTAAAACTATTGGGAATATTATATCGAAACAGGCGCCTTTTTTGGATGGGATTAATATGACTGTTCCGCCAAAGCTTTCGATTATACTTTTCGATATTGCCAGTCCGAGTCCTGTTCCGCCCGATTTTGTTGTAAAATTAGGACAGAACAGATTTTTTGCGACATCGTCGGAAATACCTGTGCCATTGTCGGCAATTCTGATTACGCAGTCTGTTGTTTTCTTTTCGAGTACGACGGTTATTTCCGGATTCGGAACGTTTTCGATGGCTTGCACCGAGTTTTTCAGCATATTGGTTAACACCCTCTGCAACTGTTCGCCGTTTGCTTCGACCCAGCAATCGTTTTCGTTATCGTCGAAATTGATTTTTATTCCGTTATATCCCGAAAACAGCGATATTGCCGAAGATATCGCCTGCGATAATTCGATTTGTTCAAGTTCGACCTTCCCCATACGTGCGAAATTCGAAAACTCCGAAGCGATGTAGCTCAGGATATCAATCTGTTCGAGAGTAGATTTGATAGCGGTATCCATTTTTTTTTGCCATCCTTTACTGTTTTGTTCCTTCATCCGCAACGCCAGTTGTATATTTAACTTCATTGGAGTTAGCGGGTTTTTGATTTCGTGAGCTATTTGTCTTGCCATTTCGCGCCAAGCCGATTCACGTTCATTTTCGGCCATGATTTTAGTGCTTTTTGCGAGTTCTGCAATCATTCGGTTATATACCCTGACCAAGTCCCCGAGTTCGTTGTTTCCCTTATAGTCAATTGGTTCTGGATGTCCGGCGAAATTCAGTTTTGTCATTTGTCGGCGCACCAAGTCCAGCGGGCGAGTTATTTGGTTCGACACAAATACCGCAAGAGCGATACCTGTCACAATCAGGAAGATATATATGTTCATTATTGCACCTGTCAATGACAGCAATTCTGTTCTAAATTCGGCTTGATTGTTGAAATGCAATATATTAAGATAAGCGATAGCCTCTCCCGGACGGTTGTAGTAAGTTGTGTACGACGAATAATACGATATTGTCCCAATACGTTCTGTGTGAATGAATTTCGAATGTTTTTCGGTTGCGAGTGCATGAAGCGCTTCTCTGTTCATTTTTTTGCCAATCAAGTTTTTATCAAAAATTTCGTATCGGGAAGACACCAGCAAATTTCCCGACATGTCATACATGTTCAGGTCGGTGTTGAAAGCGTTGGACAAAACTATCAAAGTCGCTTCCAGACTGTTGTACATCTCCGGGACAATCTTTTTGCGATCGAACAGGCTTTGGTCGAGTTCGATTATTGTCGATTGCATTTTGCTGTGTATAGTGTCGAGGTTTTTCTTTTCGCTTTGGCTGATAATGTAGGCTAACATCGCTATGGTTAAAGTCGTTAATGCACCGATTATCCCAGCAAGTATTACAACCGTTATTCTCCGCCGATAACTGTTTCTGTTTATTGCGATTGTCGGTTTGCAGCCTGCTACCGTCATTAGAACAAACAGTATAACGATAAAAATCACAAATGAATACGAAAATATCGACACTACCCCCGCATATCCGAATTTCGGAAAACTCAGAATCGCCACATTCCCGTCTTTAGTCATGAAAGAATAGTGCGAATATCCGTTCATTTCGAAAAACCCCTCCTTATATCTCGACGTCATTTCAAAACCGTAATCGTACGGTCCGACTTTGCTAATACGTTTCCCGCCTGAATATTTGGCGTACGAATATCCTTTTGCCTCATAGTCGATTCCGCCGGCTTCGAACCGCAGTAGTTTGGGATAACCTATCGAAGATTCGATTTCACGTTTCGAATATAATTCCAGAAATAAACACACAGTATCATGTTCATCAACAAATTTGAAATCACCCAGATAATGAATCCGTCCCCAATAATTGTTCATAAACCGGAAATGCGAACTTCCCAACAACGGATTTCCCTTGTTTTTCTCTTTCATGAAAAAATCGATACAGTTTTCAGTTTTATCTTCTTCCGTGATTTTCAAATCACTATAAGGGTGGCATACATAAAATCTCAACTCGTAACGTTGGAGATATCCTCTAAAATATTTGTCGATAAGAACTTCGTACAAGTCCGTATTATCAAATAAATCAGTGAATAATATATTTTTTACGTACAAGTCGGAAGATATTTTCTTTTCCATGTCTTTCAGCAACATTTCCGCCGTCGGGTCGCTTTCGGTGAGAAGTCCTTTCGCCAACACTTCTCTTTGTTTATGCTCTTTTTCGGTTGTGTTGACAATCAGCGAAAAAGACATGTATAACGAAATAAATACTGTCAACCCAACAAATGCAGACAGTGTAAAACGCGCTTTCCTCAAAAACGTAAAATATATTATTAGATACAATATCAGAATAATCAGATTTTCGTACCTGAATTTCATCAACAGACACAACATTATCAATGCAATAAGACCCTGTATCGTAAGTTGTTTAGCCGGCTTGCATTTGTCGAATATGAAAATATGCAAATAAACAAGAAGACAGAGCAGTGTAAAAACAAGCGCTAAAATAAAATAAGCCACAAAGGTATATATTGTTACATCGTTCATTTTATATACTTTGAACGATATTTCGGAATTGAACGCCAACGATTCGGCGATGTATAAAGTCGCACACAAAAACAATGCAATCAACACGCCCGACAGAATGAAGATAATCCTGTTGTTATTCAATCGTATATGCAACATTTCCTTAGCCGTAAACAGAATTACTATAGATAAAAACAAAAACAGAAGATGCAACAGCAGGTCGCCCAGCGAAGGCAAAAATTCCGAATCGGCATAAAGCGAGGGCGTAAACAGGTATAAATCACCTTTGAAAAACTCCGAACTGTGAAAAATAAAAATCCGTAATCCCAACAGCAAAACAAAGGCAAGGAGCAGATACCAAAGACTTTTCGCATACAAACCGGGATTGTTGAAAATAATCAAAATCAGCAAACAGCCGGCAATGACCGTCAGCCAGCGGAAAAGCAATGATACTCCAGATGTTACTATCGCCGGGACATTCGAATTGACGACGAAAAGAGGCGCTCCGTTGCAATCTTTCACAGGAATACCAACGTCGCCCAAAGGCAGGATGATGATGTTTTTAGGAAAATGGAACGCTGGATTAATCTCGTTTCTAAGAAATTGATTTTGATAAAGATATTCCTTTGCAACCAGTATAAGAGTGAGATATTTGAATGCTCCGTGCCGGAACGCCTGCGCTACATACCAGCCGTTTCCGAAATACATATATTTCGATTCTTCGGTGACCTTATCCAACTGTTCGACGGTAACAGGAAGATTATCCGACCAGTAAAGTATACGTTCCGCCGGATTTACGGTGTTCGACAAAACGGTGTCGGCTACAAAGATGAAAACGCCTTTTTCATGTAATTTTTTTTGGAGGATGCTGTCGAAATTCGGAACGCCGTTGCCGGAACAGCGGGAAATAGCGCGTGAAATGATTTCTTTGCTCTCGTTTTGAAGATTTTGCAGTATTTTTTCTATCGTGCCGACATTGTTTACCGAAATGCCTTTTTCAAGACTGTTTGTGGTGAAATGCGAAATCATAAAAAATATCACACAAAGCAGAATGGCGACGATTATTTGTATGCGGCGTTTGTTTTTCATTTGAGATTTAGTTGTTTTCGTATGTTATCGATATTAACGTTATTGATGTACCGCGGAATATTGTCGTAGATTTCGTGGAATCCGAAACCGCCATTAATCATTTCATTGATAGCGTCTTCTTTGCTTGCGTTCTGAAACGTAATCCTGTACATCGCAACTATCAGTCCGGTTCTGTCGGAACCGTGATGACAGTGTATCAGAATTGGACCTTTCCTGTTTTTGATGATCCGAAGCGCTGACACTATGTCGAAATCATTGGCGTTATGTGCGTTCATTTTTACTCTGTGCAGAGTCAGATTCGTTTCTTTAGCGTGTCTGTTGTCGGAATGCCAATAGCGTAAGTTAAGGATTTCTTTTATTCCGTGTTTTTCAAGCGCTCGAAACTGTTCTTTATTCGGCTGTTCCGAACGGTAAACGCTTTCATCGACCTTATACATATTTGTCAACCCGCAATCATTTATCCTGACCGCCGATTGCGAAAATACTAATACCAAACATGTTACACAAAACAAAAACAAGATAGCCCTCTTCATTCTTCGAACATTTTTTTTGCAAAGATAATACTAAATATTAGAGATTATGGTAGTTTGTTTTTCAACTTTGAAAATTAATTTGTTATAAATCGGAGAAATTGGTAGTGTATAGTTTTAGTTGATATGTTTTTTATAGAGTAATATGAAGCAAGTGAACTATATAGCGCCGTGTGATTATTTTTTATAAGATATAAATTGCAATTATTTTGTCAAT
>JAITKY010000229.1 GCA_031278135.1 Prevotellaceae bacterium
CCGCGAATTTCGCAATGTTATAGAACGCCTTATAATATTATGCGACAAAACTGTCGAAGCGAAAGACGTCCAAAATTACGCAAATCCTTTGTTTGTGTGAGGTAGATTTACAATTTGTAGTTCAACCTCTTCGGGGTTGATAGAGAGGGGGGGCGATGTCCCCGAGCTGCGCTACACTTGCTCGGGGCTATTAATATTCGACACCTTTGGCGTCAGCGGTTACCCATAATGCGACATTCGAATTTGCGCTATATCAAGTTTTTTTTAACCTGTTATATTTTTTCGAACAGTGTGTCATTCTTATTTTCCTGGGGTCAGGAACTCTGAGATTGTTGCATACGCCCGAAGGAAAATCTAAAATCGTCAATCTATTAAAACTCTTTCGCTACATCGATTTTCTTTTACTCTTTCACGCGATTTGATTATGAGTCTCAATGTTTCGGACCAAAGTATGCATGAAAGAAATATTATTGCAAAGAAGAAAAATCGTACAGTATTTTGAAATAAAAGTCCTAAACCAATATATACTACATTGATAAGCAGCAATATTCCTGTTGCCTGTTTATGATTGTATCCTAAAGCCAAAAACATGTGGTGCAAATGATTTTTGTCTGGAGAAAACGGCGATTTTTTATTGAAAATCCTGATTATGAATACTCTGATAGTGTCGAACATCGGCAAAACCAAAATACATATCGACACCATAGGAACGTTAATGATATGATATGGCAATGTTTCGTTAATATTCACTTCATTGAACGAGATGGTCAGGGCAGCAAGTACGACGCCCAACACCAGAGCGCCGGCATCACCCATGAAGATTTTACTGCGTTTTGCGAACACATTGTATATGAAAAACGGCATAAGCGCACCTAATAGACTGAAAGCGACGACAGATAACTGTTCTTTGCCGGTTATAATGAAATATATTCCCAAAAACAGGGAGACAAGCATACCTACTCCTGACGCAAGTCCGTCAATCCCGTCGATGAGGTTGATTGCATTGATTATTACTATAGTTACGAAAAATGTCAACAGTACGCTGGCGAGATACGAGATTTCATGTACGCCAAAAAATCCGTGCAGATTTGTCAGGCGTATGTTTCCGAGAAATATCATTGCTGCAATACCGAATAGTTCGCCTATGAGTTTGCGTCGTGCAGAGATAATCATAATGTCGTCGTACAAACCGACAAAAAACAGAACCATTGCGGTGAATATCAGGAATTGAACATTTTTATCGACGCTGAAATCCGAGGCAATCAGTAATGTCAGAACGAAAGATATGAAAATAGCAATTCCGCCTACATTAGGTATCCTTCCGGTGTGCGAAGTCCGATGGTTTGGTTTTGCCACCAAATCTTTTTTTATCGCTACTTTCACAATTCCCGGGATAGAGAAAAAGCCAATGATCAATGCAGTTAAAAATGAAATTACCAATCTATTATCCATTATCTATTTAAATCTTTTCGTATAATTTTACCAAAACAATATTTAGTTAGAATACAGATGCAATAACCATTTTGTTCGTTGCATTGAATGTTAGAAAAAAATAACAGTCAATAAAATATTATAGTTTAGGTATTTATAATTTATAATTAGTATCAGTCCGAAAACTCACACTACTTAAATTTATAGCAAGTTAGATTTGAAAAAAGATTTGAAACTTGAGTTCGGCGTATGCCAATCTTTTCATTCCATTGACTGTTCAAGAGTCCGAAGGACTCAAATATGGATAACCCCTTGCAAGCCGAAGGCGCAGCTCGGGGTATATGTCGCCTCCTAATTGGGAACTACGGAATAATTAAACCCCTGCGGGGTTGGCAGATAGGGGGGACTGTCCCCGAGCTGCGCTACGCTTGCTCGGGGCTATCAATATTCGACGCCTTTGGCGTCATCAGCCATCCCATAATTAAGCTTGCGTCAGCCCAATCTTAAATCTTACCTGACAAATTTTTTAAACCTTTCAGGTTTCAGGATAATACAATTGATATAACAGTTTTCGGACAGACACTAATTACCGGTTTATTGATAAGCCCACTTTAAAAACCACAACTGATTTACGGATACGCCCAAGTTTATCCTGATATAATTTTCGTTTATCAAACCTGCGCCTCCTCTGTGTCCTAAATCTGCCGATACAAATATCTGTGTATAGTTGCTTTTCAGCGGTAAAACTAATCCTGCCGTAACGCCTGTTTCTCTTATCTTTTTTCCGTTGATAACCAGATTCGATTTTTCGAAATAAGCGCCTAATTGATATTGTACTCGTTGGAAATAATTTCGTGAAGTTCTGTAATTTGGAATATATTCTATTCCTGCATTAACTCTGTGACTATTGCTGTACTGCATTCTCATATCGGGCGATTTTATATTTGCCCAGTTATGGAATTTATAATCGACTGCAATCATTTTGTAACTGTGTCCGCTACTGTTTCTTAAAGAAACGCCTCCTCCGATATTTCGCGGCAATGAGGTATATGTACTTGTTTTTGTTTCGGTTGTTCCAAGAGATGAAAGTGTTTTATAGTTTTTCATCTTTATTTTTGACTGGTATCCGAATACAAGTCCTGCCGACAACGAAGTTTTTGAGATTACTTTGTTATACATCAAACCAAAGTCGAACAGTATTTTATCCACTTCGGAAGTTGTTTGAAGCATCTGGTTTACAAGAGATTCGCTTCTGTTTATCCGCCCGAAAAGATACGACATGTTTACTCCTGCATACAGATATGGCAACAACTTGTATGTTGCTGTAAAATAGGCTTTTGACAGTCCTCCTGTGCCTTCGTGATATATTGTGTATTTTTCGTTGTTGCCTCCTTCGATATATCCGTCCGACTGTATCCGGTACTGTACATTGCTGTAAGGTAATATTCCTGCGGAAACGGCAAGTTTCGAGTAAATCCTTACTCCGAATGCTACTTTCTTAACATTCTCATTGTTTGCATATTCCTTCGTTCCTGCGGTCGAATATTGCGAAAGGCTTCCCGCTAATGAAACGTCAAAGATGAAATATGACGAATCGATCGCTATGGCAGCGGGATTGGTATTGTTCAGAAAACCTGGAATATACGTTCCAATTCCTGTATTCGCCATACCACTGTTCAGTCCGTATATTTTGCTGTCGATTTCTCCTATACCTATTGTTGAGTATGGAGAACTTGTACTGTGCTGTGCATAAGCAATAACACAGTACAGAGATGCTGCTGCAAGGGCTAAAATTCTTTTTATTTGTGTCATGTTCTATGCTCAGTTTTTTTCGTTATACATGTTATAATATAATTTCAATTTAATTCTGTTATAGTATGTTACGTTACCTGCATCGATTGAATGATCGTTGTCGCCTATAACTAAACGTTGTGTAGATTTTTGCATGTCGTTACTCGAAAATCTAAGAGTAAGAAACATCTTCTGGTCTGCGGGGGCCAACATCTGGTCTTGTACGAACGCAGTTACATCGAATGAGTAAAGCGTGTTATCCCAAAATTGAGGATCAATCTTCAAATTTCCCGATTGACTTTGTCCTTGCGAATTGGTTAAAGCTGCTTCCGCTTCGCCCGATATATTGGTCGCCGCTATTGAAAGGTTTGACGGGAGAGGCGTATATTTCTGATACGTACCATATACAGGTCTGATTTCCAGAATTGCCTGCTCGACTATTCCATAAGTGCTTGTCAACAGAATATCGTGAAGGTCGGGAAATTCGATTTTGGCGTATAATCCGTCACCTGCCGAAATAAATGCTTGATTACCTGTCTGATGTGATTCGATTTCGTTGTCAATGAACTTCTCGTTCAACAAGTTTGTTTCGCTTCTGTCGGTAGTGATGTTATTGAATTGATTTATTGAATTTATGGAAAATGTAATTACTTTTTCCGTTTTAAATTCTTCCTGAACGTGATAGTACAGATTGATTTTGAAGGAAGTATCCGCCTTAAATCCGGCAATTGTCCCAACATCGTCGCCGGCAACAAATACAAGTCCATTGAAATAATCCAGAAATTTTTCGTTACTGTCAAATTCATCTGCTTTGTTTGCGATTTTGTCGAAAAAATCCTGTCCTAAATCGTCTGACAATCTGATTCTTACAGGCTCAATTATTATTCCTCCGTCAATCACTTTGTTTGATGTAGAATCGCTTGGTCTTATCGGAAAAACTGCTTCCGCCAAAGGCTTGGACTTATCATATGCAAACGAAGTTGTGTTGCAATAAACTTCCTTACCGACAACAACATCCTGTTTTATCCGTTCAGTAAGTCGATGAACAAATAGATGCATTTTGTTATTGACGGTGTCGCCCATGTAGAACCCGTTGAATCTCATTTGTATAACTAAAGAATCGAAAACGTTGTTATCCAAATTTGTAGAAATCGAAACCAAAGGATTCGAAATTTCGATGTACGAGGCCGCTTTTATTGTTCCGGTCAGGGTAGAGCCATTTATAGTATTGACATCCTTGTATTTACCTACAAGAATAGTTCCCTGATTGTAAGTTGGCGTCGAATCTATCCTGACTGTACTCACTCTGGCCCTGCAACTGTCGATATAAACCAGTTTCATGTTTGTATCGACCCAACTTGTTCCTATCGTAAAATAGGCTTCGTTGCTGCACGACAATACAAAGGCGCCGACAGACAGAAATGATATTATTAATAAACTTTTTTTCATTCGCAAATAATTTTTTTTAACTTTAATTTATAATAATGTAAACAAGTAACTTTGACGCAAAAACAGCGGAAAAGTTCAATTGCTGCATTAAAGTTTTTGTTATTTTTGTTTTGCATCTATGTTGTGGGGGTCGGTTATTACTCCTGTTATTGCTGTAGCGGCTGCTACCAACGGTCCTGTCAAAAGAGTTCTCGAACCGGGTCCCTGACGCCCTTCAAAGTTTCTGTTTGAAGTACTTACGGCGTATTTTCCTGCGGGAATTTTATCGTCGTTCATCGCAAGGCATGCCGAACATCCGGGTTGACGTATTTCGAA
Source organism: Prevotellaceae bacterium (assembly GCA_031278135.1). Taxonomy (GTDB): domain Bacteria; phylum Bacteroidota; class Bacteroidia; order Bacteroidales; family UBA932; genus JAIRLF01. The sequence goes on from JAITKY010000229.1 coordinate 4,987, forward strand.
TCCTGCATTGTTTAAAATATCATTCAAACCTTCTGCAATGATTTCTTTTTCGACTTTCTTAGAGCCGGGTACAATCCACGCAGTGATATTTTCCGCTTTTTTCTTCCCTTTGACAAATTCCGCAAACATTCTGAAATCTTCGATACGCCCATTTGTGCAACTGCCAAGAAACACGTAATCAACAGATTTGCCTAACAATTTTTCGCCAGGAACGAATCCCATATAATCCAGCATCTTTTCGAAAGACGATTTTGATGCGTCTTCAATGCTGTCGATTTCGGGAATGTTTCCCTGTACGGAAATGCCTGTTCCGGGATTTGTTCCGTAAGTTATCATCGGCGAAATGCTGGACGCGTTGAAAATGATTTCTTTGTCGAATGTTGCGCCTTCGTCTGTTTTGAGATTTTTCCATTTTTCTACGGCTTTATCCCATGCTTCTCCTTCCGGTGCATATTCCCTGCCTTTCAGATACTCGAAAGTTTTTTCGTCGGGAGCAATCATTCCTCCTCTTGCGCCTGCTTCGATGCTCATATTGCACACTGTCATACGCTCTTCCATACTCATATTACGGATAGTTTCGCCGGCGTATTCGATGAAATAACCTGTCGCTCCGCCTGTCCCGATTTTACTTATAATATATAGTATGACGTCTTTGGCAGTAACGTATTTGCCTAATTTGCCATCTACTATTATTCGCATTTTCAACGGTTTAGGTTGAAGAATACATTGTGTTGCGAGTGTCATTTCCACTTCGCTCGTTCCGACGCCAAAGGCAACACAACCGAATGCGCCATGCGTGGACGTGTGACTGTCGCCACAAACGATTGTCATTCCGGGCAACGTGAGTCCGTTTTCCGGACCGACAACATGCACGATTCCATTTTTTTCGTGTCCCAATCCAAAAAACGACAGTCCAAATTCTTCGGCATTTTTCTTCAATGTCTCGAGCTGAACCCTTGACACTGTGTCTTTTACAGGCTTATCCTGATCCATTGTCGGAGTATTATGGTCGGCAGTGCAAAATGTCTTTTGCGGTCGAAAAACTTTCAATCCTCTGTTTCTCAACCCGTCGAACGCCTGCGGACTTGTAACTTCATGGCAGTAATGTCTGTCGATGTACAACTGTACAGGTCCATCGTCTATCGACGAAACAACATGACTGTCCCAAATCTTGTCAAAAAGGGTTAAAACCTTCATTTACTATAATTTAATTACATACATATCAACTGCAAAAGTAAGCAATTTATTTAAACTGCATAATATCTTTTTCTTTTCTCGCGATATTTCGATGCCTTAAAACAGTCGATTATGTTGATTTATTGTACGTTCCGATGTCAAAAAAAAAATCTTGTGTTCTTCGTGTTTTAAAAAGAA
>JAITKY010000282.1 GCA_031278135.1 Prevotellaceae bacterium
AGGATACGGATTTTCTTTTTTTGAGGAGGAGACTGTGACAGAGTGTCTTGCGGCAATATATTTTGCGACAGAGTATCCTGTCCAACTTGTTTCCCCACAAGCAAAACAGGCATAAACAACAATATCGCAAGTAAGATATTCCTCATATTCACAGCGCCTTTTACTTTAAAACAACCATGCCGCCTGGACAAACGGACATTCTTTATATTTTTCGCTTATCCGGATATATTCGGTTTCGGCTTTTTTCGAAACCCATGCTTCGATTGCTTCGTTTTGTTTTACCCTTTTGCATCTTTCCGAAATATAACCGAAATCATCCTTCAAATTGACAGGATGCGTAGGAATGAACTCTTTCAGCATGATAACTTTATAAAATAATTTTCCCGATCTTACATCCGTCGAAGCATAAGGACGCGATATTTCGCCCGGTCCGAGATATTCCAACGCTCTGGCTTCGTCGGGATTCAACTCGTCTTTATAGAACGATGTACTGATTTCGCCGGATTCGTTGATATTCACGATCAGCCCGCTACCTGCCCGTGTTTTTTCGTTTTCGGAATATGCCAGCGCCGCTTCTTCGAAAGTAAGGCTGTCAGCCTCAATTTTTTTCACTATACTGTCTAAACGGACGAATCCTGCTTCCTGATCTTCGAGGCTGTATTTTGGTTTCAACAAGATTTGTCGGAAATTGATAAGCGCTGTTTCATCCTGTTTTTCGAGCAGTTGGAGCAGATGAAAACCATATTCCGATTCTATGATTTTCGACACTTGTCCTACACGCATGTTAATCAATGCCGAACGTATAGGGGTAACGATTCCATCCATGGGCATCAGTCCAATTTCTCCGCCGCGGATCGCCGATTCGTGTTCGGAGTATAAGGCCGCTAAAGTCTGAAACTTTTCACCGTCCAGAATACGTCTTCTCAAGCCGAGCAGTTTTTCTTTCACATCGAGGATAGCCTTTTCCGAATCAGGTTTTAAGGCTATTTCGTAAATAATATACTGGTCCGGAATATTTGTAAGTGTAAGTGTTTTGAAATATTTCCCGACTTCGTTTGGAGTAACTTTTATTTTTTGAACGATTGTCGCCTGCATCGATTGGGCAAATGACTGTTCTTTCATAAATTCAATGCTTTCTTCGCGATACAGTTCAATCGGTTTCTTGAAATAGGCTTCGAATCGTTCTTTCCCGAGGTGAGCAACGAGGCGGGCGATTTCCATGTCAACACTGTTTTGTATATTGTCATCGCTTTGCCCCAGACTGTCGAGTTTTGCCTGTGCTACCAACAGTTTTTGGTCTCTGAAAATTTTGAGTATTTGACATCTTGGATTTTCCCCTTCGGGATTTTCCAACTTCCCTTGAATCTGCATATCTCTGTACAGCAGATCGATGTCGGACTCCAGAATCGCTTCGTTGCCTACAATTGCAACTACTTTGTCTAATGACGTTTGCGCTTTCGCTAATGGCAATATTGTAAAAATAAAAATAACAATTGCCGCTAATTTTTTTATCATAATAATATCAATTTAATCCTTTAATTTTTATTTCGTTTCTATTAATTGCATCGTTGAACACTTCATTTTCCATTTGCCGTATAAGGCTGGTTTTCCTGCGATTAAGAATTATATTTCGTATATTATCCTTCACATGTTCGAGAGGCGCCACGCTTCCTTTCATCGAAATGTCGTTTATTTTGATGAAAAAGGTGTATTTATCGTCGCTGTCTTCGATAGCCCGCATTCTGATTGCTCGGTTTTCGTATGATTCTGTCGTTCCGGGCAATGGAGCGGTTACTTCGTCCAGGCTTATCCATGCGTCGTTGAACATGCTGTAAGCCTCAGCGCCGTTTATCGAAACCTGTTCAAGTTCTTCGATGTCTTTTTCCCTGTTCGAGCGGTAAAGATACCGTATCTTTTCGAGGCTCTTAAAATCGTTCGATACTTTGATATACAGAACTTTTACCAGCATTCCCGTTAATTGGAAATTGTCAGGATTATCCTTATAAAACTGTTCTATTTCGGACTGATTGACAACAGTATCCATTTTGGAACGGATATATGACTGTTCGTATTTATGTATCAACAAAGATGTCCGGTAATCATCGATTTCTTTGTCCAGATTTTTTTCGTATTCCGAAAGATTTTTTTCTGCATGTAACAGTACAGCCCGATTTTTTGCCCACCGGTATACATAATCCGTTAATATGGTCAAACTGTCTGAGGATGAGAGATTTTGCATATAATCTTTTATTTCGGACAAATACAGTTTCTTGCCGCCCGCTTCAGCGACAATCGTTTCATTCTGTTGATATTTTGTTCCGCACGAAACCAAAAATATCAAAGCAACTGATAGAAATACAACTTTTTGTCTCATCAATACAAATCTTTTTCTTCGCCTTTGACTGAAAAACGCTGTTCAAGTTTAATCTCAACCAACATTAACCGACAAAAACGGCGCAAGTTACAAAATAAACGGAAACTGCAACAAATTTTGTGAATACCGGTCGTAAATAGCCTGTGTTTCAAGACTGTTTATTTTAGAATGATTTACGGTCAATTACATCGAAATCGCTTTATTCCGTTTTTTATACTCAAAACAATGAACAATGAACGATGAACAATTTTTTTCAGGCGTAAGCAACAATCTAAAATCTTAAATCTAAAATGATGATCTCAAATGCGAAAAATCAGTACAAATGAAGAAATTTGATTTTTTTTTACCTCAATACACAATCACATTTACAAATACAAACGAAAGATGCTTCGTTTTCCAATGGAAGGCGGGTTATCGGCATTTTATATTATATATTCCTCAAAAACACATATTTAATAGAGATTATGTCAAATTACTTTTTATGAGAATAATTTCTCTGATTTATAACAAATTAATTTTCAAAGTTGAAAAAATAAACTATCATAATCTCTAATAACTCAATGTTTAACAAGATTAAATTTTCAAAATCATGGCAAAGCAAAAAGGTAATGTAGGGGATGTCCAAAAAGTCCTTTTGGAGGC
>JAITKY010000099.1 GCA_031278135.1 Prevotellaceae bacterium
CCCGTCATCTGGGAAAGTATAGTGCTGAAAAACCGGCTCTTACTAATCGCCGGAAGTATAATCTGGATGATGACAGGACTAATGAACTTGCAAAAAAGAGAAAAATTCCTGTGATAAAACTAAAATCTAAAATAAGTCGTTGAATTTTAATCAGAATTTACAGGATTCTGATAATTCTATAATTCAGCCAATTCTGATCTTTTTTTCAATAGTTCCATTCCGATATCTTTGAGTTTGAATTTCTGAATTTTACCGCTTCCGGTCAATGGGAATCCTTCGACGAAAAAGATATGTTTTGGGATTTTGTAACGTGCGATTTGACCTCTGCAAAAATCTCTTACTTCGTCTTCTTCAAGCGTTTGCCCCTCTTTGAGGATAATGAATGCTCCCGGCACTTCGCCATATTTTTCGTCGGGAACGGCGGCTACCTGAACATCTTTTATCTGTGGAATTTTGTAAAGAAACTCTTCGATTTCACGTGGGTAGATATTTTCGCCGCCACGGATGATGATATCCTTAATACGTCCTGTGATTCTGTAATATCCGTTTTCGTCTTTGACGCCCAGGTCGCCTGAATGCAGCCAGCCGTTCTTATCGATGACAACAGCCGTCGCTTGAGGATTTTTGTAATAGCCTTTCATCACAAGATATCCACGGCAACACATTTCACCCTGTTCACCCACAGTACATTCCAGACCTGTATCGGGATTCAGCACTTTCACTTCCGTTTCGGGATAATCTTTGCCGACGGTAGTACATCGCGCCTCGAACGAATCTTCGAGTACCGAATGCGTCATTCCGGGCGACGATTCTGTCAGTCCGTAAACGCTGGTTATGTGCGTTATATGCAATTTGTCGGTAACACGCCGCATCAATTCGATAGGGCAAAGAGAGCCAGCCATGATGCCTGTCCGTAATGAACTGACATCGAACAAATCGAACATTGGATGCTCAAGTTCAGCGATAAACATCGTCGGGACGCCATACAGAACCGTACACCGCTCTTTGGAAACGGAGGCGAGAACAATCAGCGGGTCAAAACGTTCGACCATCACCTGCGTCGAGCCGTGAGTGAGACAACTCATTGTCGCTAAAACCACTCCAAAACAGTGAAACAATGGCACACAACAACATAACTTGTCTTTTTCGGTGAATTTCATGCCTTCGCCCGTGAAATAACCGTTGTTGACAATATTGTGATGAGTAAGCATCACGCCTTTTGGAAAACCGGTCGTTCCGGACGTATATTGCATATTTACAACGTCGTGGCAATCGACTGTACGTTTTATTTCGTTCAGTTTGTCTTTGCTGTTAATCTTGCCCAACAGCAAAAGTTCGGCGGTGTTATACATTCCCCTGTATTTTTCCTGACCGATATATATGACATTTTTCACAGCCGGAAAACGTTCGCTTTGCAATTGTCCTCTTTGACTTTCGCGCAGTTCGGGCAACATTTCGTAAACCATATCAATATAACTGCCGTCGAAAACGCCTTCGGTGATGCAAAGTGTGTGAATATCCGAATCTTTCAGCAGAAATTCGGCTTCGTGCAGTTTGTAACTTGTGTTCACCGTCACCAGCACCGCTCCGATTTTTGCCGAAGCATAAAGGATTGTCAGCCAGTCGGGGACATTTGTTGCCCAGATACCAATGTGGTCGCCTTTCTTAACACCAATGGCAAGAAATCCGTTAGCCATATCATCGACCCTTTTGTTGTACTCCGACCATGTCATTCTGAAATTACGATCCGAATAAACAATGTATTCGTTATCAGGCGTTTTTTCAGCCCAATACTCCAAGAGTTCACCTATAGTCTTATTTAATAAACCCATATTATTTTTATATTTTGAATTATGTCTTTTTTCTTAACCATTTCCTTACGGGAATATCGTAAAACCTCATGGCGGCATACGAAATCAATAAGATAGTCGTAAAAACGCCAGCCGCAACCCAGGCTCCTTCGGCAATAGTACATTTCGTTTTCGCAACCCAGGCTGTATGCACGTAACATATCGGATAGTTTACCAGATATACGGGATACGAAATGTCGCCCAGCAACTTACATAACTGCGACACAAATTTTCCTTTCACCTTTCCGCCGGCGCCAATCGCCACAATTAACGGAAAAATAACGATAATAACTGCCGCCTCATACGCGCCGTTCATCCAGTCCGATTCGGGTCCACCGATCCTCGGCACGACGAGAACAGCCACTAACAACAGACTGCACCACAAAAACGACCGCTGTACACGAACGACTTTGCCAAGACGATACAGCAACAAACCGGCAAAAAACGGAAACATCAACCGTGTAAAACCGATGTGCAGATGTTTTGCATCAACAGTCCAGCCTCCAATGACGTCGCCCTGTGTCAAAGTGAGATGCAGAGTTGCGCAAGCAGCAACGAAGACTAAAACGGAAAGCGCGATCTTCGAAAATCGTCTGATAACAAGCGCATAAAGCAGATTTGCGAAATACTCGAATGCTAACGTCCATGTCGGTGCGTCAAGGGTGTACATTTCCTGCCATCCCCTGATGTCGATTGACGGAGGCGTTGGAATCATCAAAATCCCGATAACGGCGTACAACAGCACTCGCCACAGCGGAATATCCTTAATGAGCGGAAACACTTCGCCCGCTCCGAAATAAAACATTATTATTCCAAGGATAGTCCCGAAAATAACCATAGGATGAAGCCGGAACACACGTCGTTTTAGGAAGTTGAGGATGCTCATTTTTTCCCATCGGTCGTCGTATGCGTAACCAATGACGAATCCCGAAAGTACAAAAAAGAAATCAACTGCCAGATATGAGTGATTAAGCAATTGTCCGTATTTGCCTGCAATATCGGTAACGTAATATGCTTCGAGAACATGAAATCCAAGTACCATGATTGCCGCTATTCCACGTAGCCCGTCAAGTATCTCATAATGAGGTTTTGTCTGTGATAAATTCATCTAATTTTTTATCTTTTAAAGGTGCAAAAGTAATATTTTTTTACTTCCCCCAAAAAAGAATCAGAATTTTCGGAATGAAAAATGAACAGAATTGTTACCTTTGCAAAATGAAAAAGTTAAAAACAACGGTTTTCGAAGTCAGGGAGAGGTCGGGATTGTTCGATTTTGTTTCGGCAAAGATGAACAACATGAGTAAGACTAAAATCAAATCATTACTGTCTCATAAACAGATTTCTGTGAA
>JAITKY010000100.1 GCA_031278135.1 Prevotellaceae bacterium
GCCAATATTTTGTAATGAAGGAAAGGATATGAAGTAATGGAAATGGGAACAAAATATAAGATAAAAATCATTAACGACCCTGTACATGGATTTATAACGGTGTCGTCTTTTTTGCTTTATTCGATTTTTGAGCATCCTTATTTTCAGCGTTTACGAAACATAAAACAGCTTGGGTTGACATATCTTGTTTATCCTGGGGCATGTCACAACAGGTTTCAGCATGCGCTTGGGGCAATGCATTTGATGGGGCGTGCTCTGAATACTTTGAAAGACAAAGGTCATGAAATCACTGATAAGGAAATGGAAATGGCTTTGGCTACAATACTTTTACACGACATTGGACATGGACCTTTCAGTCACACTCTCGAATCGAGCATAGTCGAAGGAATATCGCACGAAAACATATCGATGATTTTTTTGCAACATCTGAACGAAGAATTTGGAGGAAAACTTGATCTTGCAATAGAAATTTTTTCGAAAAGATACAAAAAACGTTTTTTTAACGAACTTGTAAGCGGACAGTTGGACGTGGACAGGCTGGATTATTTGAGACGCGACAGTTTTTTTTCGGGAGTTATCGAAGGAATGATTGGCATCGAGCGGATTATCAGCATGCTGGATGTACACGAAGACAAACTTGTGATAGAAGCAAAAGGAATTTATTCTATTGAAAAATTTCTGATTTCAAGACGACTGATGTATTGGCAAGTCTATCTTCACAAGACTGTTTTATCTGCCGAGATAGTACTGATGCAAATTTTCAGAAGAGCGAAATATCTTGCACGCAACGGCGAAAAACTATTTGCTTCGCCGTCGCTCTCTTTTTTCCTCAATAATATCGTGGACAGCAACACCTTTGTTTCGGGAAATACGGACGTTCTCAATCTTTTTGCCACGCTTTGCGACGGAGATATCGAAAGTGCAGCAACAGTATGGATGTCTCATCCCGACAAAATCCTTTCGACACTATGCAAAATGCTTACATATCGTATTTTACCACGTACGGAATTAAGCGCAACACCTTTTTCCGAAGACCGAATAAACGAAAAAAAGCAGGCTGTGAAACAAAAAATCGGGTTAGATGACAGTGAAATCGATTTTTTTGTCATTTCGGGAATAGTGAGTAATACGGCATATTCGCCCAATAAACAGTCGATTATTATCAAATATAATGATGGAAGGCTAATGGATATTTTCGAAGCGTCCGACATGTTAAAACATTCAAACATCGATGAAGAAGTTCAAAAATACATGCTTGTATATCCGAAATAAAGCATTAATAATATTGATTTTATGCCCGGCGATTTGTTTTTCGCAGGACAACAGGGCGATTTCGCTGGAAGCATTACAAATGAAAAATGCCGGACTGGTTGATATCAGAGATCTGGACAGTTCTATTACTGTACATCTTTTGTATGCAACCGTAAACAATTTTACCGGCGAACAAATGTACAAGTCTTTACGAGAGGCGTATTTGCAAGTTGAAGCAGCGAATAAACTCGTCCTTGCACAACAGTATCTCAAACAAATCAACAGCGATTATAAACTGATTGTGTACGACGCCGCCCGTCCGCAATGGGCGCAGGAAATAATGTGGAACAAGGTGAAAGATACGCCAATGAAACGATATGTCGCAAGTCCGCAACGAATAAGTATGCACACTTATGGAGTTGCCGTTGATGTCAGCATTCTCGACAGGAATAACAAAGAGTTGGACATGGGTACGCCGGTCGATTTCCTCGGCGAGCTGGCTGAACCAAAAAGCGAAACAAAATATCTCAATTCCGGAGAATTAACTGCCGGACAAGTGAAAAACAGAGAGTTGTTAAGAACAGTGATGAAAAAAGCCGGATTCAGAGGTATATCAAACGAATGGTGGCATTTCGAAGCCTTCACCAGAGTCGAGGCTCAAAAAAAATATACACCGATAAAGTAAATGATTATTTTGAATATTTCCTTATTTGGGCAATTTAAATTTCACTTTGATTTCGACTTCTCTGTTGCCGTATGTCCAGTCAGGGCCATGTTCTAACAGCCGGATTGCTTCCCTGTCGGCTTCGGGACAGAGCGATTGTTTTACACGGATATTTACCGGTCGTCCGGTTGCATCGACCAAAAATTTCAGTTTGACTGTGCCTTTTTTCCCTTTACAGCCTTCGCTTTGAGGCATGACGATATTGGCTTTCAGGTATTTTTTATACTCTTTTTTGCCGACAGCGGGCTTAGGTTTAATGCTTTTCTTTTTTACTGAATCGGTATTCGCTATCCTTCCCCCTGTCTTGTTTTCAAGAGACTTTGGAGGAATGGCGAGAGAGGCAGTATCGGCAGGGACAATAGAGCCTACAACAGATTCCCGTTTCTGTGTACCGAACGCGACTACTACTATTTCGTCCAGCGATTTCGCTTCTTCGACAAGGACGACGTTTACAGTGGACTTTTCGGCAGTCTGCTCTTGTGCGACATACCCGATAAGTATGTATTGGAGGACGCTTCCCTGCGGTACATCAGGCAGAGTGTAATCTCCATCTTCGTTGGTGGAAACGCCAATAGTCGTGCCTTTTACGGTTACGGCGACTGCCGGCAAAGCCATGCCTTTCGTGTCGATTACTTTCCCTTTGACAGTGAGATTCTGCTCATTTTCTTTCTTTTGTACGCCGGAAGCGATTATCGTAACATCGTCCGGCATGACATTTTCTGCCATTGCAACTTCCATTACCACTTCCATTTCGCTGTCGATTGTATCGATTGATTCTCTGGACGTAATTTTCTCCGTAACAGAGGATAAAGGCGTCGAATCCTGTTCTTTGTCGCTATCGATTTCGGTTTGCACAAGCAATGGCTTCGCAGACGGCTGTTTTACTTCCGGTTGTTTTGTTTCCGGCAAAGTTTCCTGCTCGACAATCTGTTTTTGGGCGACATTCACATCAGCCTGTTTTTCGGTAACACGATTGTCATTCAACAAAAAATATCCTCCGATACCAATGATAAACAAAAGACTTGCAGCAATACCGGCATAACGAATGATTCGCTTCTTGCGTTTGGTTTTACTCAAGACTTTCGTACGCATTTTTTTAATACGATGTTCGTGGTTGCTGTCGGCAACATTGTCGAATCCGTCCAATGCGTCTGCCAGAAAAGGATCATTCATCGCCTCCCTTTCCAAACGATTGATTTCTTTTCCTCTACGAATTCCCTGTATATATTGATACAAATTCATTTGCTATTTTTTTCGATACAAATTTTCAAATTCCGTTTACCATTCTGGATATAACTTTTCACTTGATTTACAGTATATCCGTCGTTATCGACAATGTCCTGATACGACATTTCTTCCATGAAAAAACGGAGAATGGCATTGCGTTGTTTGTCCGGCAGTTTGTCGATACATTGCCTTAAAATCGCACTTCGTTCTTCACCGCTTCCTTCTTCGTTTAATAGATTCAAAATTTTGTCCGATTCCATAATTTCCGAATTGAAATCGACGTGAATTTCGTTTTTTCCCTTGCGTAACATCTGCAAACAGTGATTTTTCGCTACAGAATAAACCCATGTCCGAAACGTCCTGACTTCATATTGCAAAATTTTCGAAAAAACATTCTCAAATATCTGCATAACGGCATCCTGCGATTTGTCGGCATCGCCGATATATTTCAAGCAAACGCCATATAAAAGAGGAATATAGCGGTTATACAATATGCCAAAATATTCCGTATCGCCCGTATTTTTGTACTTGTCGAGCAAGTCTTCGTCAGATAATTTTTCTATGTTTTTCCTGTCCATGTGTCAAAAAAATATTTGCAAAATTACAAAACTTTCTCATAAACGAACATAAACGATACAGAATATGCAGAATTTTCGAGTGCATGTATCCATGCTGCTGCAAGCTCCTCACCTCGCTGCTGCAAGCTCCTCACCTCGCTGCTGCAAGCTCCTCACCTCGCCGTTGCAAGCTCCTCACCTCGCCGTTGCAAGCTCCTCACCTCGCCGCAAACGTATAAAAATCTGTGGATGTTTTTTAACCACAAAGTCGCATAAGGGTGTACAACAAAATTCCCTTTTTATCCATAGATTAACACACAGAAGTCCGAAATCTGTGAATATCTGTAGATAAAAGGATCCACAGATTCACACAGATTTACACAGATGAATCAAATCTGTGAACATCTGTGAAAATCTGTGGATAAAAAGAGGATATGATCCACAGATTTACACAGATTTACACAGATGAATCAAATCTGTGAACATCTGTGAAAATCTGTGGATAAAAAGAGCATATGATCCACAGATTTACACAGATTTACACAGATGAATCAAATCTGTGGACATCTGTGAAAATCTGTGGATAAAAGGATCCACAGATGTCCACAGATTTACACAGATGAATCAAATCTGTGGACATCTGTGGACATCTGTGGATAAAAAGAGGATATGATCCACAGATTCACACAGATTTACACAGATGAATCAAATCTGTGAACATCTGTGGATATCTGTGGATAAAAAGAGCATATGATCCACAGATTTACACAAATCTGGGAAAAGGGAATTTTGTCGTACACCCGTCGCATAAGGCGCACGAAGTTCTTTGTGGTATAATTTTTATGGTTTATTTTTTCTTCTTTTTCTCTGTATGCTGATTTTAATCGCAATAAAAAAGGCTGTCTCGTAAAAAAGACAGCCTTCCATTCACAAAAAAATATTCACAAAAATATCCACTTAGTCTAATCATTCAAAGAGAATCGCACAAATCTTGTAATCGATACTTTGGGGTCAACGCCTTTCAGATACTGGCTTACGGAGATTTTCTGGTCTTTAATGAAATCCTGAGAATTTAAGGTATTTTCTTTAAAGAACTTATTAAGTTTGCCTTCGGCGATTTTCTCTATCATATTTTCCGGTTTATTTTCGAGTTTTGCTTGCTCTCTTCCGATTTGCAGTTCGCGTTCGATAACTTCCGGCGGGCAATCTTTTTTGTTAACCGACACGGGGTTCATTGCTGCGACTTGCATTGCGATGTCTCTTCCTGCTTCGACCGGAATGGTCTTGTTGAAAGCGACGACAGTAGCAAGTTTATTGTTCATATGGATATAAGATTCCAAATGGTCGCCCGATATTCTTTCGTATGCGGCAATAATGTGTTTTTCACCGCTTTTACCAGTTTGGTCGCTGATTAGTTGCGCTATTGTCGAGCCATCGATGACGATTGCTTCCAATGCTTCTTTATCCTTTGGTAACGCAGCAATTGCTGTGTCGGCAATTTTGTTTGCCAATGCTTTGAAATCGTCTGTTTTAGCGACGAAATCTGTTTCGCATCCGAGAGCGACGAGAATTCCTTCTTTTGCGTTTTCGTTCACTTTGGCAATCACAGCGCCTTCGGTAGTTTCGCGGTCGGCGCGTTTGGCGGCGACTAATTTGCCTTTTTCGCGTATGATTTCCTGTGCGCGGTCGAAATCACCGCCGGCCTCGGCGAGAGCATTTTTACAATCCATCATGCCTGCTCCGGTCATTTTTCTCAGTTTTGCAACATCAGTTGCTTTTATTTCTGCCATAATCAATTGTCTCCTTTTCTATTATTTCTTTCACGAGAATCTTTTTTTGTTTTACGGGCTCTCATTTTACGTGGCGTGGTGTCGTCGGCTGTTGTTGTTGCCGCTTCTTCTTTTTCTCTTCCGCCTTTTCGTTCGTCGAGACCTTCTTTCATTGCATCACAGGCAATACCTATGATCAGTTCGATAGATTTTGCAGCGTCGTCGTTTGCCGGAATAACAAAATCAATGTTAGTAGGATCACAACAAGTATCAACTATTGCAATAACCGGAATATTCAAACGTTTCGCTTCTTTGACTGCATTTGCTTCTTTCTGAACATCAACGACAAAAAGAGCGGCAGGCAAACGTGAAAGATCGGCGATAGAACCAAGATTCTTTTCTAACTTGGCTCTTTGGCGCGAGATCTGCAATTTTTCGCGTTTCGATAATGTTTCGAACGTACCGTCCAAAAGCATAGTGTCGATGGCGTTCATTTTCTTTACGGCTTTCCGTATTGTCGGGAAATTAGTGAGCATACCGCCGGGCCAACGTTCTGTAACGTAAGGCATACCGATGGCTTTAACTTTTTCGGCGACAATGTCTTTTGCCTGTTTTTTAGTAGCGATAAACAATACTTTATTGCCCGAACGCGCAATATTGTACAGCGCTCTTGCGGCTTCGTCTATTTTAATAACGGTTTTATGCAGGTCGATAATATGGATTCCGTTTTTTTCCATAAAGATATATGGCGCCATTTTGGGGTTCCATTTTCTTTTCATGTGTCCGAAATGCACGCCTGCATCAAGTAAATCCTGGAATGTTGTCTTTGACATCTTTTTTTTAATTTAATTTTAAAACTCTTTTCATCAATTTTTCACGTAGTGGACTCATATCCAATCGGAAAAATTTTCCGCAACGCAACATTATCCTCGATATTGCAGGATAATTCATAATTGTCGTTGTGCTGTAGAAAAACTGCATTATGTTAGCGTTTACTAAATTGAAATCTTTTACGCGCTCCCGGTCGCCCCGGTTTTTTACGTTCGACTTTACGCGGGTCACGTGTCAGGAATCCGTTAGTTTTCAACGCTGGACGGAATGCTTCAGCGTCCACCTTGCAGATAGCTCGGGCAATGCCCAATCGCAATGCTTCGGCTTGACCTTTGATTCCACCTCCGCTCAAATTCACTTTAACGTCGTATTTTCCTTCGTTTTCGGTTACTTTAAGCGGTTGTTTCACCACATACTGCAACAGTCCGGAAGGGAAATAATTCTCCAACGTACGTCCATTGATCGTAATAACACCGGTCCCGGCGGTTAAATAAACCCGGGCAATAGCAGCCTTTCGTCTTCCAAGTGCATTAATAATTACTTCCATCGTCAATGTTTAAATTTCTTTTAATGTAATTTGTGTTGGTTGCTGTGCTTCGTGCGGGTGTTCATTTCCCGAATACACATGCAAATTTTTAAATAACTTGGACCCAAGTTTGTTTTTCGGAAGCATACCTTTTATGGCGGCTTCGATTACGGTGTTTGGTTTGCTTGCCAACAGTTGTTTAGGGTTTGCAAAACGTTGGCCACCCGGATAACCGGTATGGCGTACATACACCTTGTCTGTCTTCTTTTTACCCGTCAGTCGCACTTTATCGGCGTTGAGAATAATCACATTATCACCGCAATCGACATGAGGGGTAAAGTCCGGTTTGTTCTTGCCCCGCAGAATTAACGCCACTCTCGACGCAAGACGCCCCAAAACCACATCATTAGCATCTATAACGTACCACGTCTTTTTCACCGTCGATGCGTTTGCCGATACTGTCTTGTAACTTAAAGTGTTCACTTTACCTTTTTTCTTTTAACTAATTAATACTTATACATTATGATCCTAAAATCCCATAAAAATGGGGCTGCAAAGATAATGATTATTTTTTTATTCCAACAAATTTTCTTGTAATAAAAATATTTTCGGAACGGTAACCGTTTATAAATGAGATAAAAATCTAAAAAAAACAGAACGTTATTCTTTCGAATATATCGTTATTTTTTTGAATATATCGATTACACCCACCGAATATAAGGAAAGCAAAAAAAGCCTGTCGTGCGATACAGGAGCAAATGCTGCCGACCATTTTGTTGACGTCAATTTGTGTAATTCGTGGACAAAAACATCTTTAAATCCTTTAATTTTTAATCATAATTCAAAAAAATTATATATTTTTTCCCGACGATAATTATCTGATTTTGTGGACAGTTAGGGTTGTTCTAAAAAAATATTTTAAAAAAATGAACGTTTTTATTACATTATATTGAAAAATATTATACCTTTGTATTCGTGAATTGAAATTTTAGTTAGAAAAAAAAGAGAAAAAGAGAAAAAGAGAAAGAGAGAAAGAGAGAAAGAGAAAGAGAAAGAGAGAAAAAGAAAAAGAGAGAGTAAAATAGGGATTTTGTCTTTATTTTTTGCAGTTTTTTATAGTATGTTATATGGATATACTGTTATCATTTAATAATTTAATGACACTAAATTTTGTCTTTTGGACGGGGCGAAATTTTATTATGTGTAAGCCCGTTCAAATCCCTTATTTGGAAGTATTATTTGGGGAGAAACAACCCCGATTATCTAAACAGGTATTATTTTTATTATTTTTATTTATTTATTTAATTATGTAAGTTAAATTATGAGGAATTGGATTTTAATTCTATCTTGCTTTTTTATAAGCATTGAGGCTATGGCTCAGACTGCAACTATAACAGGGACTGTTGTCGATGACATCGGTGAAGTCCTGGCAGGCGTATCTGTAACCATAAAAGGAACAACCGTTGGTACTGTAACCAATAAGGACGGTAAATTTACTGTCGATGTTCCTGCGAACAACAAAGTTTTGATATTCACTTTTGTGGGTATGAAAACTGTAGAGACAGAAGCCGTGACTGATATGCGGATTGTCATGCATTTCGATTCTGAGGAATTGGATAATGTGGTTATTACCGGTATAACTACAACAGACAAACGCTTGTTTACAGGCGCCGCCAACAAATTGGTGGCAAGTGACATAGCGCTGTCGGGTATTCCGGAAATTTCGCGTGCCTTGGAAGGGCGTTCGGCGGGTTTGTCGGTACAGAATGTGTCCGGCACTTTCGGAACAGCGCCGAAAATCCGAGTGCGTGGAGCAACGTCAATCTATGGCGATTCGAAACCGTTATGGATTGTTGATGGCGTTCCTTTGGAAGATGTTGTCAGTGTGACTGCCAACGACCTTTCATCGGGAAATGCCGAAACATTGATTAGTTCCGCTATTTCGGGATTGAATGCGGACGATATTGAGAGTTTCGACATATTGAAAGACGGGTCGGCAACGTCTATATACGGAGCGCGTGCTATGGCAGGCGTAATTGTGGTGACAACGAAAAGAGGACGTGCCGGAGCAAGCAGTTTCAACTATACAGGGGAATTTACTTCGCGTTTGGCGCCAAGTTACAGGAACTTTAACATAATGAATTCGCAGGAGCAAATGTCTGTTTATCAGGAAATGCAACAGAAAGGATGGTTAAATCATGCCGAGATTGCAAACGAGAGTTCAAGCGGAATTTATGGTAAGATGTATCAGTTGATAAACACTTACGACCCTGTAACGGAGCAGTTTGGTTTAGCCAACACTCCCGAAGCGCGGGCGGCATATCTGCGTGCAGCGGAATACAGGAATACCGACTGGTTCGATAAACTTTTTTCATCGACGATTACGCAGAATCATTCTGTAAGTATGCAGGCAGGAACCGAAAAGTCGCGATATTATGCTTCTCTCAGCGCAATGAATGATCCGGGCTGGTCGAAATCGAGCAGCGTAACCCGTTATACAGGTAATTTGAACGCTTCGTATAAACTGTTCAAAAATTTTGAGTTAGACATTTCCACTGTCGGTTCGTATCGCAAACAGAAAGCGCCCGGAACGCTCGGACAGGATGTGGATGTTGTATATGGAGAAGTAAAGCGTGATTTTGACATCAATCCGTATTCTTACGCATTGAATACTTCAAGGACAATGGACCCCGACGAATATTATACTCGCAGTTATGCCGATTTCAATATTTTGCACGAGTTAGACAATAACTATATCGATGTTAGCGTTCTTGATGTTAAATTTCAGGCTGAATTGAAATGGAAATTTTTAAGCCGTTTTGAGTGGAGCAATCTGGTATCGACGAGAACCAATGCTTCGAGTCAGGAACATCACATCACCGATTTTTCGAATCAGGCTTTATCGTACAGGGCTATGCCTACAGCAGTTATACGTGACAGGAATCCGTTTTTGTATTCGGACCCTGACCATCCTTACGCGTTGCCTGTTACAGTGTTGCCGGAAGGAGGCATATACAAGCGTAACGATAATAAAATGACCTCGTTTACTTACCGTTCGGTTTTGAGATATAACGAAACATTCAACAACCGGCATATTGTTAATTTTAATGGAGGTCTCGAAATCGGTGAAACACGACGGCATGCTACATGGTTCCGTGGTTGGGGATTACAGTATGCTACAGGTGAAATACCGTTTTATGCATATCAGGTATTCAAAAAAGGAGCGGAAGAAGGTTCGGAATATTATGGATTGACTAATAATCTGTTGCGAACTACGGCATTTTTTGCTCAAGCATCATATTCGTGGAAAGGCAGATATATTCTCAGTGGAACCGGACGTTACGAAGGTTCGAATAAATTGGGTAAATCCCGTTCTGCCCGCTGGTTGCCTACATGGAATGTTTCGGGAGCATGGAATATACACGAAGAGCCGTTTTTTGAAACCAAAAATTCGTGGTTAACAACCCTTACCATTCGATCGTCATATTCGCTGACAGGTGATGGAGGACCAAGCTGGCTCACAAATTCACATATAGTAATAAGTCCCACAAATCCATGGCGACCTTATTCGGATATTAAAGAGACCGGGCTTTATATAAACACTCTCGAGAATCCGGCTCTGACATACGAAAAGAAACATGAATTTAATATAGGGACAAATATGGGCTTCATTAATAACCGTATCAATCTCGAACTTGACTGGTATCAACGTAATAACTACGATTTGATTGGACCTGTAGCAACGCAAGGTATTGGCGGAGAAATATCTAAGTACGGTAATGTCGCCGAAATGAAATCAAACGGGCTGGAAATAAGCATATCATCCCATAACATTAAGTCGTCTACTCCCGGAGGATTTAACTGGCATACTCATTTCATCTACACTCATACGGAGAATAAAATCACGGCATTAACAGGTAATCAACGTCTGATGAATATGGTTATAGGCAATGGTTTTGCAATGGCGGGATATGCTAACAATTCTGTTTTTTCGATTCCGTTTTTAGGTTTGACCGAAGAAGGAATACCGAGATTTATGAATTATGACGGTCCTACAATTTCGGACATATATTTTCAACGTCGCGATACCGGTAAAGGCGAACTTGATTTTCTGAAATATGAAGGCACTTCGGATCCTACCGACTATGGCAGCCTGAGAAATGAATTTATGTATAAAGGTTTCAGGTTTAATATATTTGTAACATATTCAATAGGGAATGTTATTCGTCTCGATCCTGTTTTTAAAGCGCGTTACAGCGATTTAACTTCGATGACAAAAGAATACAAAAACCGTTGGGTAAATCAGGGCGATGAAGTACATACCGATATTCCGGTGATACTCAGTAAACGTCAATATGACGGTAATACCAGTTTACAATACGCATACAATTCATATAATTATTCTACTGTACGTATTGCCAAAGGTGATTTTATCCGGCTGAAAGAAGTTTCATTAACTTACGATTTCCCAAAGAAATGGCTTAGTCCGATTAAGTTAAACTCTTTGTCGCTGAAAGGACAGGTAACAAATTTGTTCCTGCTCTATGCCGATAAGAAACTGAATGGTCAAGACCCCGAATTTACAAATGCGGGCGGCGTTGCTGTTCCGGTTCCCAAACAGGTTACATTCACTTTACGGGTTGGATTATGATAATTGTTAACATTACGAGATTTAATAAAATGAAAAAGTTTTTAATATTATTAGTAATTACAGGTCTGATGTTCTGCACTTCCTGTAATAAGTTTTTAGATGAATTACCCGATAATCGGGCAGAAGTAAACAATCCAGACAAAATTGCAAAATTGCTTGTTTCTGCATATCCTGCATACAGTCATACTCTTATTGCAGAAATGTATTCGGATAATATTGATGATTATAAAGGTCCGACAAACTCCCTGTCCGACCGGTTTATAGAGCAAGTCGCTACATGGCAAGATGTCACAGAACTTGATAATGAAGATCCCCAAAATGTATGGGAAGCACATTATAAAGCGATTGCCTGCGCCAATCAAGCCTTAGCCGCTATTGCGGAATTAGGCGAGCCGGAAAAACTTTTGCAATACAAAGGTGAAGCATTACTTGCTCGTGCATATAATCATTTTATTCTGGTAAATCTTTTCTGTTTGCATTACAATAAACGGACAAGTGACAGTGATCTTGGCATTCCTTATATAAGCAGTACGGAAAAGGAATTGTATCCAAAGTACGGAAGAGGAACAGTCGCTCAGGTATATGATTCGATTGAACGAGATTTGGAGAAAGGATTGCTTTTGATTACAGACAATTACAAAGTAACCAAATATCATTTTAATCATAATGCTGCATACGCTTTTGCCACTCGTTTTTATTTGTATTACGAAAAATACGATAAGGTGATCGAATGTGCAAATAAAATATTCGGATCCGATCCGTCAATATTAATGAGAGATTGGGCGACAATAAGTCAGAATACTTATGATTTCGATGTATATTCCGAAGATTATATTAATGTAAGCCACAGATGTAATTTTCTTCTGATGACAGGCTCTTCGAATTGTGGATTGGCTTTTGGTCCGTGGACTGTATGGAAACGGTTTTCACATACAAGTTTAATATCGAACTACGAAACATTGGAAGCAAAGGCTCCATGGGGCGAATATACTACAAATACTTATCATTCACGCATAAGGTCTTATGGCGCTTCAGGAGGCGAATATTCTTTTGCGACTGTAGCGAAAATTCCTTATATGTTTGAATATACGGATCCTGTTGCACAGATTGGTTACAGACGTTCGGTATTCCCTGTTTTTCAGGCAGAAGAAGCGCTTTTGAATCGCGCCGAGGCTTATGCTCTGACAGACAGACTTGACGAGGCGGTTGCAGATCTTGTTACATGGCAAAAATCGCGTATCAAATCGGGTACGATTATGACGCGCAAGAATATACTGGAGTTTTTCAAAAATGTCGATTATTACACTCCGACTAATCCTACAAACAAGCACAGGTTGCATCCGTTGATATCAACGTCCATTAGCGACGACATTCAGGAGAAGGAGAATATCATACATTGCATTCTTTTTGTACGTCGTATCCATACAATATTCGAAGGGCTGCGATGGTTTGACATTAAACGTTACGGAATACACGTTTACAGGCGACAGATAAGTAATGTTATCGAAGCCGGTTCTCCTGCAAGCGTTGAAAAAATTTATGATTCTCTGACAGTAAACGATCCTCGAAGAGCAATGCAGTTGCCTCAGGATGTGATTGCTGCAGGTTTAGAGCCAAATCCAAGGTAAAATTATTTAATATTTAAAAAATTATGAAAAAGATATTATCTTATTTTAAAGTTTTAATGGTATTTACACTGATAATTTCGGCTATTTCGTGTTCCGACGAAAAATTGGACGAAAACAGTGTGATAAAGAAACCAAATGTAACACAAAATGCTTTCGATATTTGGTTGTACAACAACTATACTCTTCCATACAACATTGATTTCAAATATAAAATGGAAGACATCGAGACAAGTACCAGCAGGGTTTTGGTTCCGGCGGAATATACAAAAGCCGTTGCAATCGCTAAACTTGTTAAGCATCTCTGTACCGATGCCTACGGCGAAGTTAGCAACGAGGCGTTTATACGTTTATATTTTCCGAAAGTATTACATCTGACAGGTTCGGCTGCATGGTTGTCGAACGGTTCGAGAGTGCTTGGTGAAGCGGAAGGGGGCAGAAAAATTACTCTTTTCGAAATAAATGAACTGGATCCCACTAATATTGAAGCGTTGAATGAATATTATTTCAAAACTATTCACCATGAGTTTTCCCATATTCTTCATCAAACAAAAGATTATTCCCCTGTTTACAAGGATATTACCGGAACAGATTATCTTTCCGACAGTTGGGATGACCCGAGCGCTACTTCGCAAAATGTCTGGTTGCCAAAAGGGTTTATAAGCGCTTATGCACGAAAAGAGCCTGACGAGGATTTTGTGGAAATGATAGCGCATTATCTTGTTTACAACAATACATGGTGGAATGCTATGCTGACAGCCGCAAACATTACTGCATCGGGAAATAACAGAACAGGTAAGACGATACTTGAGGAAAAACTCACTATAGTCAAAGATTATATGTTTAAAACATGGAACGTTGACCTTGATGTCCTGAAAGCAACTATTCAACGTCGTCAAGGGGAAATTGGTAAGTTAAATTTATATGATTTATAAAAAGACATTATTATGAAAAAAATATTATTATTTATAGTATTCCCTTTGTTGATGCAATCGTGTTTGTACGAAGATAAAAATTATTTCGAAGAATCGGCATCGGCAAGAATTGAGGGGAAAATTGCAGAGACAAAGAATATTTTGTTGTCTCATTCTAAAGGCTGGATATTATATTATTTTCCGGAATTAGAACATGGAGGGCATAATTACGCAATTTCTTTTGCTGGCGAACAGGCAAAAATTGCTTGTGAATCGAAGGTCGTTGATGCCAAAGTTAAGGGGTGTACTCCTGTCTACAATGATTCCTGTTTGTATGATATAATTCCGGAACAGGGCGCCATACTTACGTTCAATACATACAGCGAACTTCTGCATCAGTTTCGCAATCCTTCGGCGAGTGCATATCATGGGCTTGGAGGCGACTACGAATTTATCCTTACAAGCGTAGAGCCAAATGAAATCAAACTGACAGGGAAAACGACGGGACATACTATGCGCATGTTTCCCGTTCCGGACAGTTATGAATCTAAAGAACGCTATCTGGAGGCTGTTCAGGCAACAGTAGCAAAAAGTAAACTCGGATCTTATGTATTATATTACGAAGGTAAGTTCGTCGATTCTGTTACCGGAACGGCAAGAGGTCGATATTTATCATATTCTTACAACGAAATTAAGATAAAAGAAGTTACTAAAAAAGATGATACTGTGGTCACAGTTGCGCACATCCCTCTTATATATACTCCCAATGGATTTATCGTTTATCACGACAAAATAGAAAATGCCAGCAGGAATGTTACTTCTATCAGAAGAACGGAGGAACTGCTTCCTTTATTTAATCCCGATATGGAATATACCGAGTTCACGTTCGATGAAACAAATTCAAAGTTCGTTTCGAAAGATGGTAAAATTGAATTTGTGAAAGTTTATCCACTCGCTGAATTGAATACGCGGATTGCAGATTTTATAGAGAACAGTTATTTTGAATATTATCCCGGTACAGGAAATGCCTGTTCACAGTTCGACGGGCTATGGAATACTGCCGCTATGTTTTTGGATACATTCTATGGTTCTCAGGGGGTTGCTTTGTCCGATATATCCATAGGTTATGATATGCTTATGGGAAGAGATAAATATACATTAATATTTTGGTGCGGCAGATATAATGCTACGTATGGAATTGATGTAAAGACAGTATCCGGAACAACAAATCAAATATCTATAAGTACTGCGGCAGGTGGAAATTTGAATTGGACTGTTTTCGGAATATTTCTGGATTCTTTGGTTAATTTCTTTGTAAACAATTCGCCATGGATAGTGGAAACAGAACCCGATAACTATGAGTTGCCGGAAACAGTAAAGTTAATTAGCGCTGCAAACCCGGATATGTGGATATATATTGAATTATATTAATAATTATGGATGTCGTTTATTTTGCCGGAATTGTATCGTTGGGATGATTATGTCCTCTACAACGCTGTTATGACTAAAAAATAATAACAAAAATCCTCAATATGATATAAATGGCGCATCTTCAAAAGATGCGCCATTTTTGGTGCGCCATATAACTTGGAGGGTCCCGGCGCTTTATGGAGATATGAGGATGAGATATGAGTGATAACCAATTAATCGGGTGTCGTCGCTGTGCAACTTTAGGGAGTAAACTTGTTGCCATATACCGTAAAATTAAGCAGGGAGCAGTTCGAAGCACGTTATTGTAAATCTACGCATCCTGTCAATGACTGCAAGTATGACAAAACTTGTTTTGAAGCAGAACATTTTTTGCAATTGTAAAAAAATGTATATCTTTACGCAAAATTTTTTTCGTAATATCATGAAGAAAACAAAAATTAAAATAGTTCAAGTTTCAGAAACAGAAGTTTTTATAAACATAATGACAGATTTCGGGTTCAAGAAAACATTTGCCGATAAAGAGGCATTGATGGACTTTTTGAACTCATTGCTGGTGCTGTCCGAAAAAATTGTCGATCTGGAATATCTATCCCCTGAATTGTTTGGTTACAAAAAAAATCAGCGCAGGGCAGCATACGATATTCACTGTAAAACACTGAGTGGGAAACATTTCATTATCGAAATGCAAATAGCCGAGCAAAAATATTTCAGCGACAGAATGCTGTATTATGCTGCTCTTGCCATAGTCAATCAGGCGCCGAAAGGTAAAGTAACGAAGATAAACAAAAAAGGCAAAGAAAAAAAAGTGGATTGGGATTATGAAATATCTGGCGTCTATATTGTTGCTATCCTTGATTTTGTCATCTTCAAAGAAGAATGCGCCCAAAATATAATTGTAGAACACGTGGAGCTAATTAGAAAGTATGCTAAATTGCCTTTTACCAATAAGTATGAATTTGCGACTGTCGAATTACCGAAATTCACCAAAAGTTTGCAGTCAATATCCTGCACTTTGGACCAATGGCTTTATACATTTAGAAACATGCACAAATTACAGGAATGTCCGAAAGAAATAACAAATCCAATAATACAAAAAATATATAAAGAATCGAAATTAAATAATTTAACAGGCGAAGAGATGGAAACATATAGAAAAAGTATTTTAGAATACGACGATGTATTTCATGCCGTTAATTGGGCGAGAGAACAAAGCTTAAAAAAGGGCATCGTAATTGGAGAAAAACGTGGCATCGGAATTGGAGAAAAGAAGGGCATCGAAATTGGAGAAAAGAAGGGCATCGAAATTGGCGAAAAGAAGGGCATCGAAATTGGAGAAAAACGTGGCATCGGAATTGGCGAAAA
>JAITKY010000195.1 GCA_031278135.1 Prevotellaceae bacterium
GATATACCAAAATAATGTAATAAAAAATATTTTGCTGAAAATTATAGATAAGTTATAATAAGATAGTTACAATTTTAAAAAGTGTCAAAAATATGTTGTCAAACATATTTTTTTCTAAATATTTTTTGTCATTTTTAACGTCAAAAAAAATTTTTTCATCAAAAAAATGCGTTTTTCAAACATATTTTATACCTTTGCAAAAATTTTCGCGGGTTAGAGTAAAGGTAACTCATCACTTTGACTTAGTGAAGTAGCAAGTTCGATTCTTGCGCCCGCTACTAATATTTTAATAATGAATGTATTAACATTAAGTATTAAACAAAAGTATTTCGACGAAATCATTGCAGGTACGAAGAAAAAAGAGTACAGAGAGATTCGTCCAAATAATTTTGCGCGTTATTGTCGTTATGTTTTAGATGGCAAAGAATATGCGCAAGATTCTGATTTGCCTGAAAGAGATTGGGACAATTTTGTGCCTGTGAAATATGATGCCATAAAGTTTTTAACAGGCGAATATAAGGGTAAGCGCCCTTATGCTGTCGTTGAAGTCAAGAGGGCAGAAGCATACATATTGACAGATGAAAATGATGAGCCAATCGAGTATGAAAGTTCGGACGGTAAGGTGTATGTTCAGGCTGAAATTGAGTATGAATTGGGCAATGTTATAGAACGTTGCAATTATATATAAGTTATTAATTTTTAATTTTTTTGCTGAGTCGTTAGAAGAAGGACAACAAATGCCACATCCAACTATCGAGGTGGCACGCGAGCTGCAAGCACGAGCAGCGGAGGACCAGTAGGTCGCAGTGGACAGTTTATTAATCGCCGGCAACGGTATGGCGATATGAGACGTGCGTTTGGAATGTCATCCGGATAAAATTTTCTATGGCTACGAAAATTGGAATGGTTGATAAAGTAATTAGTTCGGTCGGGCAAAGGTCCGACCGTGCTAATTTATTTTTTTCAGGGGGCAAAGATTCGATTGCTTTACTTGATTTTATGTCGCCATTTTTCAGAGAAATCGTTTGTGTTTTCATGTATTTTGTCAAAGACTTGGAACATATAGACAAATATCTGCGATGGGCGCAAGCGAAGTATAAAAATGTGAAAATCATTCAAGTTCCACATTGGAATTTGACATATATACTTCGCTCCGGCATTTATTGCGTTCCCAATCCCAAAATCAAGCTGTTAAAACTTCGAGACGTTGATAATGCGATACGCCTGCAAACAGGTATTGAGTATTCGTTTTTCGGAATGAAAAAAGCCGATAGTATGAATCGACGTTTGATGCTAAATACATACGAATCCGATAATTACATTTCAAATACCAATCGCGTTTATCCACTTGCCGACATGACAAACAGGGAAATCGTTTCCCTTTTGAAACAAAGGAAATTGCCTGAACCTGTGCGGTATTCAAAAAATGCAAGCGGCGGCGTTGGCTTTAATCTGGATTGTTATCTTTTTCTGCGCAAAAATTATCCGCAAGATTTAGAGAAAATTCTGCACGCTTTTCCAATGAGCGAAAAAATATTAGTCGATTACGATAATAAACAAAAAACAAAATGACAGCCGAATTGAATAAATACTTTACATCGAAAACAGTTGAAATTTGGCGTTCGGAAATTGAAACCGCCTATTACAATCCTCGTAAAATTTCGAACGAAGCACGCCGAAAATTAAAACAAAACATTAAAAAAAATGGGATTATCGGCGGATTAGTCTGGAACGAGCGTACAGGAATACTTGTTTCGGGACATCAGCGATTGGCAATATTAGACGAACTCAACAAGTATGATAGTTGCGACAAGGAAACCGATTACAAGTTGAAAGTCGAAGCCCTTGATGTTGACGAAAAAACAGAAAAAGAATTAAATGTATGGTTTAACAATACGCAGGTACAGGGTGAATGGGATTACGACAAACTCGCATCGCTTATTCCTGATATTGACTATAAAAATGCAGGTTTAACGGACGCCGACTTACAATTTATCGGAATTGATTTTACCGTGCAGACCGATGCAGAAAAAGATATTGCAAAAGATTTTGACAATATGCTTGCGCCCGTCATTGAACAAAACGAACTCAAAAAACAAGCCGTCAAAGAGGCGAAGAAACAAATAAGCGAGGAAGCCGAAGCCAAAGTAAAAAACACGGAAAGTTATGTAGTTGTGAACTTTGACACACGTAGGGCAAAAGAAGCTTTCATGCGACGTTTTGGATTCGATGCGAGAGAAAAATTTATCAAAGGAGAATTGTTCTCCGAAATGATTGAACGTATTGAATAATGTCTTATAATCATACAAATCTTACACTTCGCGCGCGATGAAACGTCCCAAATTAAAAGATTTTCAGGAGATTTGCGATGCAAAGGGGGGTATCGTATCTGCCATTGCAAGGGTGTTCAACGTTCAGCGCGTGACCGTATATGATTGGATTGAAAAATATCCCAAATACGCCGAAGCTGTTGAAGCCGCAAGAGATGCTTTCCTTGACGCCGCCGAAACACGATTGCAGTCTCTCGTGCAAGGCTCTCCTTTGATTGAAAAAAACGAGGAGACGGGAGAGCCGGAATTTAAAGGATGGATAACCCCGCCGTCGGAAACGGCAATCATATTTACGTTGCGAACACTCGGCAAAAAACGAGGTTATACGGAACGTACCGAAACCGAATTATCGGGGCATATTGATAAGGACGTAAACATCAATTTTTCGGCGCTTACGAACGAAGAATTGCTACAATACAATCAATTGTTAGAAAAAATTCATGCCAAGAAATAACAAAGATATACAAATTTCTTCGCAAGTAGCAGTAAAATGTGAACTTTTCCGGCGCGGCTGTTTTGATTTTATAACTGTTCGCGACGAAAAAAAACATGACAAACAGGCAGATGCGCTCAAAATTCTCACCGATAGCGAGCATGTTGAATTTTTGTATGGTGGAGCGGCAGGCGGCGCAAAATCATGGACAGGCGTTTCATGGCTAATGTTTAACTGCCTGACTTATCCCGGCACAAAATGGTTTGTAGGGCGCAAATCGCTGAAATCTATACGGGAAACTACATTGATAACGTTCTACAAGGCAGCGGCGATGTATGGCGTCGAACGTGATGTTTTTTTCTGGTATAACGGACAGGATAATTACTTTGAATTTTTTAACGGCTCGCGTATTAATATGCTCGACTTAAATTATTTACCGAGCGACCCCCTATACGAACGGTACGGTTCGTCCGAATATACAGGCGGTTGGATAGAGGAAGGCGGCGAAGTTAATTTCGGCGCTTACGACACTTTGAAGACCCGTATCGGGCGACATTTGAACGACCATTACGCATTGTTACGTAAATTGTTCATTACTTGTAATCCGAAGAAAAATTGGATGTACCAAGTATTTTATAAACCTGCAAAACAGGGGGTATTACCCGGACATCAATATTTCATATCGTGTCTTGTGCATGAAAATCCGTTTATCGAAACCGATTATATTAAGGCGCTTGCGTCTACTACCGACAAAGTGAAAAAGGAAAGATTGCTGAAAGGAAATTGGGATTACGACGATAATCCGAATGCTCTTTGCTCTTACGATGCGATTTTAGCGATTTTCGGGAATCATTTGGCGATAACAACAGGCAAAAAATATCTTACCGCCGATATTGCACGGTTTGGGTCCGACTTTGCCCGAATCTGTGTATGGGATGGCTACAAAGTGATTGATTTAAAATGTTTTGCGGTGAGCAAAACGACTGAAATACAGCAGTGTATCATTCATTTTCAAAAGAAATACCGTATTCCGAGCCGGAATTGTATTGCCGACGAAGATGGAATCGGCGGCGGCGTAGTTGATAACTGTGGAATCGAAGGCTTTGCGAACAACGGGCGTCCTTTCGCCAATGAGAATTATATGAATCTGCAAACGCAATGCGGCTATAAATTAGCCGAACATATTAACGCATCTGAAGTCGGTATTGAACCCGACCTGCTATCACAAGAGGACAGGGAGCAAATCGCATTAGAGTTGGAGCAACTCCAAACATGGGACGTCGATAGCGACGGTAAATTAAAATTAAAACCAAAAGAGGAAATTAAAATGGACATAGGTTGTAGCCCGGATTGGCGCGACGTTTTTCTGATGCGTTGTTGGTTCGATTACAACGAATATGATATTCCCGAAAATTTGGGCGACATAATAAGCAGTATTGGATATTAAAAAAAAGTATAAATATGGGACTTTTAGATACAATAAAAAATTGGGCAAAAGCAACAATGGATTACAATCAGGAATTTGAAAAATTGCTTGCCGCAAATGACGTAACACGCGCGTTGAGGTGCATGAAATCTCATTCCGAATCGGCGATTCGCGCAATTAAGGAATATGATATTTCACTTCACGAAATCATGCAACGGAAAGATAAGGCCGTTTATGACCAAAAGGGCAATTTTAAGCGCTGGCACAAACGTTGGAAAATCCCTGTGCCATATCAAATTTTCATCAACGAAATCGCGTTAGTGTTTTTGTACGGGCGACCTGTCAAATGGTCGCAGGAAAGTCAGGAAACTGATAAGGCGTTTGTCGAGTACAAAAAACTGCTTAACGAAATACGCTTCAACGCACACGTGCGTGAAGCGAAGCGAAAAGCAGGAGCTGAAGGAACATCGGCAATACTTTATCATGTCTATCGCAGTAGCGAGGATAAACCGGAATTATTGTTGAGAGTTTTAGCGAAATCGAAAGGCGATGATATTTACACAATTCGCGACCAATATGAACGTTTACGGGCGTTTGGTTGGGGGTATTCATTAACGGAAACCGGCGGAAAAACAATTGAACATGTTGATATTTACACAGCCGATACTATTTTCCGCGCAAAACGCGCCAATATCGGATGGGAAGCAACAATCGCCCTTAACCCCATTGGCAAAATACCTGTGGTATTATTTGAGCAGGAAGTGGAACACGCTAACGTACAACCAATGATTGAACGTATCGAATCGTTAACATCGACAGACGCCGATGTTAACGACAGGTTTTCGAATCCTGCGATGGTTGCCTCGGCTGATATTTTAAGTAGCCTTCCGGCTTCCGACGAAGAATCAAAATTGTATGTCATTAAAAATGGCGGCACAATCGAATATTTGACTTGGGACCAGGCTTCGGCAAATAAACAATCCGAATTAGAACGGTTAGATAAACACATCTTGCAGAAATCGTTCACCCCGAATGTTGATTTTGAAAACATGAAAAGCCTTTCTAATATATCGGGAAAAGCATTGCGGCAAATGATGATGCTGGCGTTTATAAAAGCCGACAAGCACAAAGAATTACATGACGAATATATGGATAGAGCAAAAAACTTGCTTCTGGCAATCATGGCTAATGTTTTAGACTATCCGAATAAGGCAAAATACGAAGCCTTAGAAATCACGCATGAATTTCAAGAGCCGTTTGGTGAAGATGTTTCCGAGACGCTTACCGACCTGTTACGCTTATTCAATGCCGGCGGGTTGAGCCGTGAAACTCTGGTAGAACAGAGTTATCTGATTAAAAACGCGAGACTTGAATTGGAACGTATTGCAAAGGAGCGGAATGAAGATGACGAGCGACAAAAAGCAATAAATAAAATGGATATTTTTGGGGAAGCCGAATGATGAAAAGAATATGTTTCAATAAAACAAATACAAAATTATGAAGGAACATGAGCATAAATACGTTCACAAGGAGACGATTAGAGAAAGAAATCACAAACGGAATAGCAAATTTTGTATGAATATAAAACGATTTGACCCGGTTATTTACCCGCAAAAATTGTGGGTATGTGTCGGGAACGACTGGAAGAATCTGAATGGATTATTTTCTGATATTGATGA
>JAITKY010000247.1 GCA_031278135.1 Prevotellaceae bacterium
TTCGGCGTCATCGGCTACCCATAATGCGACAATTTAATTTGCGCGATGTCACTTTATTGACCGTATACTTCAGTCAATACCGGCTACATACGTATATAATCCCAGTTGCATACGTATATAATTAGAAAACATCTCTTGCGCGTTTTTGGTCGAAAATAGCATTGTTTGGATCTCCCATAAAGTTCTTTCATTGTGATCTTTACGTCTTTGCAGGACACACACGGAAAACATAACTGTACTTATTTTTAGGTATTTTTCATTTGTAAAATACTTACAAATAGTGATTGCAGGGATTTGGAGCCGGCAGTACTTTTGTATTTTAAATTTATTAAAATGAATTATCGTATTTTACTGATAACAACATTATTACTTATTAGCAACATTGCAGTTGCACAGATGGCGAGAGACACTGTTGATACTACAGTCACCCCATACGATTGGAATTTTGGGAAATACAGGTTTGGTGGATACGGTGAGGTCCTGTTTCAACGAATGGACTACGACGCAAACAGATACACCAACCCGGACGGAGCGCCGAAACGAAATCGAGCCGAAATATCTTTGCCAAGAGCGGTGTTTGCTCTCGATTACAAGTTCAGGAACGACATCGTTTTCGGAACCGAAATCGAATTTGAATACGGCGGCACCGGTTCGACTATGGAAATCGAACACGAAAAAGAAGGTGGCGAATATGAAACCGAAATCGAACAAGGTGGCGAAGTCGTACTCGAACAACTGCATCTGACAAAGCGCTTTGGCAATGCTTTCAACATCCGGATAGGTCACATGATCGTTCCGGTGGGAATAACAAATTCGCATCACGAGCCGACGCAGTATCTCGGAACCGTCCGTCCCGAAGGTGAACTTGCGCTTTTGCCGAGTACATGGCACGAAACGGGTATTTCGATACTCGGATATTTTGCCCAATTCAAGTATGAAGTAATGCTTGTCAACGGGCTTGACCCTAACGGTTTTTCGTCTGCAAATTGGGTTGGCAGCGGACGACAAAAGATTTTCGAGAAATCGACAATGACAAGTCCTGCCCTTGCCGGACGAATAGAATATTCTCCTTTGAAAAACCTGAGAATCAGCGCATCGGGATACTATAACAAAACAGCCAAAAACTCGTCGAAACCGCAAATAATGACAGGGCTCGACGGCGTTGTGACTATTGCTTCAGCCGATGTTCAGTATCGTAGCGACAACATAATCGCAAGAGCAAATATCATTTACGGCAGTATTTCGGATGCAAAAGCGATATTCGACGTGAACCGCCGCTATTTTCGTGGAACAGGATATTCGATAACTCCTTTCGGCGAAGCAGCTTTGACTTATTCGTGCGAAGCGGGATATAATGTGTTTTCGTTTTTTGGCTTCAAAAGCCGACTGTTTCCTTTTGTCCGCTACGAATATTACAATACCGGCGAAAAAATCGAAACGGGAGCACAGGAACTGCCTCGTTACAAGAGAGATTTGTTTATCGCCGGAATAAATTATTATTTTACTCCTGCGGTCGTTCTCAAAGCCGACTACGCGCATCGCCGAATCGCAAAAGGAACGTATAACAGCGAAAATACTATCAGCCTGACTTTAGCATATACGGGCTGGTTTTTATCAAAATAATATGTTGAAATGAAATTTTAAATTTTATAATAAATATAATAAACTAATGTAATGATGAAAAGATTTAATACTCTTTTATTGATTGCTGCAATGGTAATTGGATTTGCAGCGTGCGGTGACAAAGACGCCGACAACAAAACGGCTACCGAAAAACTCGAGGAGTTGTCGATGAACACCGAATGGATTAACTACGCTACGGCGGCGGCTTCTGAATTGCTCGACGACTGTATCAAGTTGTGGGCGGCGTGGAACGGGTCCAACGACGTTTCTGAGACCGACTTGGCCAGAATCGGAGGAAGCAGTTTCTTCTCCCAACCCGGAATTGGCGTGAACGGATATGCTGCGATACTGAAATCTGCCGGAGAAAGTGGTAATACTTTTGAAAGCCAGAACGACGCTATTGAAACTATACTGATTGACGGCTTTGCGAATATTTCGAACGAAGTAGGCGCCGCAAAAATCGGCGAACCGAACGGATTTGCCAGAGAGGGCGAGACCGAAAGTGCTGTTTACGCCGTAGAATCGTGGTATAGTTGGAACTCTATCACTGACTATTCCGATAATATCATAAGTATCAAAAACGGATATTGTGGTCGAAGAGGAACAATCAACACTTCTGCCAATGACAATAGCATTTCGGCGTTAGTGAAACGTATCAACGCAAACTTGGACACTGAAGTAAATGCCGCTATCGACAATGCATACAATTCTATTCAAGGTATGACAGCGCCATTTCGCAATAATCTCACGGGATCAAAAGTAGATGCCGCCATGGATGCCTGCGCTGATTTGACTGAGATCATAGAGGGACGATTGCGTGCCGCCGTAATAGACACCACTGCTGCCGAACGCGATTATACGGAAATCTTGAAAGTATATACCGACGAAGTTGTCGTTCCGACATACAAAGATTTGAAAGAAAAAGCATGGACATTATACAATGCTGTGGATGCTTTGCGGCAAGACCCAACAAATCAGTCGAAGTTAGACGCTGCTTGCAACGCTTGGAGAGCCGCCCGTGTTCCATGGGAACAAAGTGAAGCGATTCTGTTTGGTCCGGCAAGCGATGACATGCTGGGTTTAGACCCTTCAATGGACAGTTGGCCCCTCTCGCAGGAAGATATTGCAGGGATATTGCAAAATACTAATCTGAAAACTGTTGAGCAATTTATAGGCGCTATTTCCAGCGAAGACGTCCGTGGATTTCATACGCTTGAACTCTTGCTTTTCAAAGACGGAAAAAACCGTACGGTAAGGGAATAAAAAATTTTACAATATAGAGATTATTAATGAATGTCATGATGATTCTTTCATCGTGACATTTTTTTTGTCCACGAATTACAATAACATTTTTACACATCTAAAATGTTATAGAACTATTTTTTGTTACCTTTGCAATCGAAAAATGATTGTTAATTAATTATTAAGGACATCTAAAGAAGTGATTAAAAAAATATTACAGACCGGATACAGACTAATAAAAGCAGAGCCTGCCGGAATTCTTCTTTGCAATTATGTATTGATGCTGGCTATTTATTCCCTGTGCCGGATTTTTTTCTTTATAGCAAATAAAAGTTATTTCACCGGTATGACTTTCGAGCATTTTGCTGATTTGTTAAAGGGTGGTTTTCAGTTTGATATTTCCGCTTTAGCATATACTTGTGCGCTATATACTTTTATGCAGATTATCCCGTTCAGGTTCAGACTCAACAAGATTTACCAAAACATAGCAAAATGGATTTTTGTCGTCGTCAACAGCATTGCCGTTCTCGCTAATTGTATTGATGTTGTGTATTTTCGCTTCACCAACCGACGCACGACAAATACTGTTTTCTCCGAATTTCAAAACGAAAACAATATACTGAAAATCGCCGTTCACTCGGTATTCGAATATTGGCATGTCACTCTGTTTGCCATAGCCCTTATTTTTCTCATATACAAACTGTACTGTTTCCCGACGATTGTTAAAAAACAGACGTTTTCGCTCAAATTGGGAATTATTTACTATTCGGCGCATACTCTGCTGATGTGCGGATTCATTGCTGCCACCGTCATCGGGATGCGAGGAGGAGCGACAGTCGCAATCCGTCCGATAACGCTCAGTAATGCAAACAAATATGTCAATAAAGGCAATGAAACCGCTATTGTGCTCAACACTCCTTTCTGTATCATTCGCACTATCGATAAACAAGTTTATGTCAACCCTCATTATTTTGATAATGAAGACAAAATGTCCAAAATTTATTCTCCGATACACTGTCCGAATCCGCAGGAAGAGTTTCGACCGTTGAATGTTGTGATCTTCATCGTCGAAAGTTTTGGCAAAGAATATTCCGGATTTTTCAACAGCCATTTGGATAACGGAACTTACAAAGGCTATACTCCGTTTTTGGATTCATTATGCGCCGAAAGTCTTACGTTTACATATTCGTACAGCAACGGACGGAAATCGATAGACGCCATGCCTTCAATACTTTCGAGTATCCCAATGTTAATAGAACCGTTCATCCTGACGCCTTATTCAACTAATGACATCAGCGGTATTGCCGACGTTTTGAAAACAAAAGGATACTGTTCGGCATTTTTTCACGGAGCGCCGAACGGATCGATGGGTTTTCAGGCTTATGCCAAAAGCGCCGGCTTCGACGACTATTTCGGACTTAATGAATACGGTAACACAGATTCAGACGGCATGTGGGCTGTGTGGGACGAAGAATTTCTGCAATATTACGCCAAAAAAATGGGAGAATTGCAACAACCGTTTGTAACTTCAGTTTTTACGGCTACTTCGCATCATCCTTTCCGTATTCCGCAACGCTACGAGGGCAAATTCCCCAAAGGTACGCAACCTATTCACAAGTGTATCGGATATACGGATTATGCATTACGTCAATTCTTTAAAACTGTGTCGCAATACGACTGGTACAACAACACACTGTTTGTCCTGACTGCGGATCATACTAACCAAACATCTCACGACGAATATTTTACGGACCTAAACAGTTATTCGGTTCCGATTTTGTTCTATCATCCCGGTAGCGACTTAAAGAAACTGGATACTTTGCCCGTGCAACAAATTGATATTATGCCAAGTATTCTGGGTTATCTGAATTACGACAAACCATATTTCGCTTATGGACAGGATATTTTCAGTATCGACCAAAAAGATAAATTTGTGATCAATTACAATAACCGACTATATCAGTTTATACAAAATGACTGTTTTCTGCAATTCGACGGACAAAAAACAAAATCTGTTTACAACTATAAGTCGGATATTTTTCTCCAAAAAAATCTGGCGGGAACAATCGACAACAAACAAAACAAAATGGAAACAACTCTGAAAGCGTTTATCCAACAATATGTTTCCCGAATAATTGAAAATAAATTGACTGCCGATGCTTCTTAGAAAATAATATCCCCACAAAAGTACAAAGCCCACAAAGAACGAACTTTGTGGGCTTTGTGTCCTTATGGGGTTACACGAATACGAGGTATCCGTCTCTCTACTCCGCTGTTTATCATTTTGACGTACACTCTTTTCAATCTTCTATTTTTAACTTCATCAGTGCGTACATTTCGTCGCGATATATTGCAGCTTCGAGGAAGTTTAGTTCCTTAGCCGCGTTCTCCATTCGTTGGCGTGATTCGGCTATAGCATTTTCGAGTCCTTTTTTTGTCATATATTTCACGATTGGTTCGGCGGCGATATCTATTTTGGGTTCGACGTAAGCATATTTTTCAAGTTTGATATCTTCACCTGTCAACATTCCACGACTCGTTTTCTTTATATTTTGGGGAGTTATTCCGTATTCCTGGTTGTATTTGATTTGTTTTTCGCGTCGTCTTTCTGTTTCATCCAGAGTACGTTGCATCGAATCGGTGACTTTGTCGGCATACATTATTACTCTGCCTTCGAGATTACGGGCTGCCCGTCCTGCTGTTTGCGTCAGCGCTCGTGTAGAGCGCAGGAAGCCTTCCTTGTCTGCGTCAAGTATCGCAACCAAAGATACTTCCGGAATATCCAAACCTTCGCGCAACAGGTTGACGCCGATGAGAACGTCGAACAAACCATTTCGCAGTTCGTCCATAATGTCCACACGGTCGAGCGTTTCGACGTCGGAATGGATGTAGCGACAGCGTATTTTCATCTTTTCGAAATACGTATGGAGTTCTTCTGCCATACGTTTTGTCAGCGTTGTTACCAGAATACGTTCGTCTTTTTTGGCTCTCACGGTGATTTCTTCAATCAGGTCGTCGATTTGATTCTCCGTAGAACGTACCTCGATCACGGGATCAAGCACTCCTGTAGGACGGATAACCTGCTCGACGACTATACCTTCCGACCTGTTCAGTTCATATTCGGCAGGCGTTGCACTCACAAACAGCAATTGTCCAACGATCGATTCAAACTCCTCAAATTTCAGCGGTCTGTTGTCCATTGCAGCGGGCAAACGGAATCCGTATTCGACCAGATTTTGTTTTCGCGAATGGTCGCCGCCATACATTGCCCGTATTTGCGGAATCGTAACATGACTTTCGTCTATAAACGTAAGAAAATCTTTCGGGAAATAATCTAACAGACAGAATGGACGGCTACCTGCGCTACGTCCATCGAAATAACGCGAATAGTTTTCGATACCCGGACAATAGCCGAGTTCTTTTATCATTTCGATATCGTATTCGATTCGCTGCTGAATCCTTCGTGCCTCAAGTCTTTTTCCCTGTGATTCGAAAAAGGCTTTCTGCAGATGCATATCATTCTGAATATCTCTGATAGCCTGATGTAAACGTTCTTTGGGCGTCACAAAGATGTTGGCAGGAAATATATTTAACGACTGCGGGACATCGATGATATTTCCCGCAACAGGATTAAATACTTCCAGACGTTCGATTTCGTCGCTCCAGAATATTATTCTGTAAGCATAGTCGCCATAAGCAAGATACACATCGACGGTATCGCCTTTTACACGAAATGTACTTCGCTTAAATTCAACCTCGTTTCTTGCATACAGTGCATCGACCAACGCAAATAAAAATTTATTACGGCTCACTTTTTGTCCTACAGAAATCCGGATAGTGTTTGCATTGAAATCTTCGGGATTACCGATACCATACATGCACGATACGGAAGACACTACAATCACGTCACGGCGTCCCGAAAGCAAAGAAGATGTGGCGCTTAGCCTCAACCGTTCGATTTCTTCGTTTATATGCAAATCTTTTTCGATGTAAGTATCCGACTGAGGAATATACGCTTCGGGCTGATAATAATCGTAATAGGACACAAAATATTCGACAGCATTTTTAGGGAAAAATCCCCTAAATTCACTGTACAACTGTGCTGCCAATGTCTTATTATGGCTTAATACCAGTGTTGCTCGGTTCAATTGCGAAATAACATTCGCCATTGTGAATGTTTTTCCCGAACCTGTTACTCCAAGAAGTGTGGAACACTGCTGGCCCGATTTAAAATTGCTCACCAGTTGCTTTATCGCTTCTGGCTGATCCCCTGTGGGTTTGTATGTCGATGTAAGTTCAAAATCCATAATTGCAAACTAATTTAAGGGCGTAAAATTAATCATATTTCTTTAATCACAAAAAAATGCATTTACTGTGATTTACTGTGGATGAGTGATGAGTGTCATGTGTCATTGCTGCAATACTGTATGCCCGACTTTAATAAGTGGAACTCTCATCATAAACAGTGTTAGACATTTCGAATCTCTTTATAAGTTGGGTTAAGTCGTTATATTTTATTTATTTTGTGTCTTTTAATTCAATAATATGCGCGCTGGAATAGATTTTTTTCAGACTGTCGATTGCATTGTTTGAACTTTTCAGCGAAGGGT
>JAITKY010000255.1 GCA_031278135.1 Prevotellaceae bacterium
GTACATTAAG
Organism: Prevotellaceae bacterium; assembly: GCA_031278135.1. Classification (GTDB taxonomy): domain Bacteria; phylum Bacteroidota; class Bacteroidia; order Bacteroidales; family UBA932; genus JAIRLF01. The sequence goes on from JAITKY010000255.1 coordinate 11, forward strand.
CGTTGATATTCTAAAAGAATTTGGTTGCGATATTATTAAAGAATTTCCAACAAAAAATATCGCCTATAGCGCCTCGGATAAAATTCAAGACCTTACAATTCTGGTACATGGTTTGGCATCTATGATAGGAATAACACATTGATGTCATGTGGTGTTAGATTTACCACACTTACAATTCTGGCACATGGTTTGGCATCTATGATAGGAGGTGTGTAGCTTTACTGACACTGAAAAAGGATTGATGTAACCAGTTTATTCAGTGGCTGTCACAAACGAAAATTCGATTAAAAGCAACAAAATGCTCAAATCGACATTAATTGTCGGAATCGAATAATGGAAAGATTTAAGTCGGGGACATCTGATGTCCCCGATATTAAATTAAAAAACATTTTAATTTATATACATACATAAAAAGCAAATTATGATATATCATTACCTGAAAGTTGCCTTCCGCAATATGCGGAAATACAAAGGTCAGACGCTTGTTAGCGTCGTTGGATTGGCAGTTGGCTTCGTTTGTTTCGCCATGTCAACGCTTTGGATACGGCACGAAATGACATACGACAATTTCCATAAGAACGCCGATAGGATATATTGTGTAGGCGAATGGGACAATTTTTACTCAACCGGAAGAAGGCGCGACTTTCCCAGATATTTGGCAGGATATCTCAAATCCACTTTTCCGGAAGTAGCAAATGCAATAGCAATCTCTTTGGCGAATATTAATTTCAAATATGAAGACGTCAATCATAAAGCTGACTTTCTTCTCGATATTGATTCGTCGTTTTTCAGTATGTTCGATGTCAAGATTATTGAGGGCAGTATGGATTTTCTGATACCCGAAAGCGGAAAAATAGCAATTACCCGCGAAAAAGCCTTACAACTGTTTGGAAACGAAAGTCCTGTCGGTAAAAAGATTACAATAAACAATTACAGTTCCGACGAGTTTGAGATTTGCGCAGTAGTAACCGGTTTTCCTAAACGCAGCAATTATCCATTCGATTTTCTGAGAGGGACTCATGTAGAACCTCAACTACAGCCGGAGGGACACTTTGTTACGTATTTAGGACAAATACTTGTCGAAATCGTTCCCGGTATTGACATGAAAGCATTTGAGAAAAAACTCAATGAACATGAATTTCCGAGAATGGAGGACATCGTTAGCATAAATGCGACGTTTACGCTTATTCCGCTTACTGCAGTGCACCACAAAGACCCAGACATCAAAATAGACTCCCAATTTCGACGCATCGAAAGAGTCCAAATTCAACATATTATTATTTTTGCCCTTGCCGGTTTGCTGTTGATACTGTGTACGCTGTTTAACTATCTGACACTGTTTGTGAGCCGCTTCAGGATTCGTCAGCGGGAACTCGCATTGCGAACAATTTACGGAGCCTAAGGCCGGTCGCTGTTTGCGATGTTGTCGATAGAATTTTTCATGTCGTTCATTGTTGCACTCATATTAAGTATGATATTAATAACTGTTTTCAGTTCTTCTTTCATGAGCTTATCAGGGGCACAGTTAGAGTTGTCGACAATATACCTCGAATCAATCATATATATAGCAGGAATCATTATCGTCGCATTGACGACTTTCTTTTTGACGCTCGCTATATTCCGTCGTCGTACGCTAAATGCAAACATACACAGCAATAAAAAGATATTTCGCAAGACTTCGATCGTCGTCCAGTTAATAATCAGTATTGTATTTGCATTTTGTACAATTATCATTCTTAAACAGATGTATTATCTGCACAACAGCGCCGATTTGGGATTTTCATTCAAAAATCGCGGTTCAATAAATGTATCAATATCATTCGACAAAAAAGAAGTATTGAATGATAAAATAAAACAAATACCTGAAATAAAAGAGACCATAATTGGACTTGGGCCTTTGTTGCCGGCATTTCACGTATCCAATGTGGTAATGGTAATATCCGAATGGGAAGGTAAGCAGGGAGATGCAGAACACGTAAATATCTCATCTATCTTTGTTTCGGAAGAGTATGCCAAATTTTATGAATTTGAACTTATTGAAGGAGAATTTTTGATAGATGATGACGATTTTATGGTAGAAGATGACAATGATAAATATGTGCTGATAAACGAATCTGCGGCAAAAGCATTCGGATGGGATAAGCCTGTTGGAAAATCGTTCGATAGATTCGTGGTAAAGGGTGTAATGAAAGACATATACTATTTATCGCCGACAATTACAGCCAAACCATTTTTTTACCGCCGCCCATTCTATATTGATTATTCGTATATATTGTTCAAATATGAAGGAGACTGGAAAACCTGCATAAAAAAAATCAAAGAAATCGTTGAAAAAGAATTTCCTAATAGATATTACTTCTTTTTCAGCATGGAAGAAGAATACGACAAATATCTTAAATCAGAAAATGCTTTACTTGCGATACTTACTGTCGTGTCGCTGGTCTGCATTATAATTTGCATTTTCGGGTTTGTATCAATGGTATCGCTCACCTGCGAGGAACGGCGTAAAGAAATCGCTATCCGTAAAATCAACGGAGCAACCGTCAAAGATATTCTCGACATATTTTTCAAAGAATATCTGACTTTACTTGCTATCGGCGCATTAATAGCGTTCCCAATCGATATATCATAATGAAACGTTGGCTGCAAAATTACGTAATACAAACCGAGATGAGCGCATGGGTTTATGTGTTAATATTACTCGTACTGATTTTGGTTATTATTTTGTGTGTCAGCGGACGGGTCTATAAAACAAGCCGCGAAAATCCGGTTAATGCACTTAACAAGTGATGAAATGAGAAAAAGTTTATGCAATATAAACTGAAAATTATAGTATTATCAAAAAATATAACAAGTTAAAAAAACTTGACATAACACAAATTCTGATCAGA
>JAITKY010000276.1 GCA_031278135.1 Prevotellaceae bacterium
TTAGGCTGGCGATAATGAAATTCTTCGAAAATATTGCCGACTACAAAATAGAATTGGAAACATTGCTAACTCGTAATTTCAGGCTAACTAATTCGAATTCTATTTCCGTTTGAGCATAACATCGCAACTGTGGATATTTGGAGGATCCGTATGTTAAAAGGCGTGTTCGAAAGTGCCAACAAAAGCGATTTTTCGGATTCGACAATGCTTTATACCATTAGTAAATTACCCGCCGGCAATACACGAGGATAGGGTGTATTTTCTGCACAACGGATTTCAGGAGATTAGCTTATGACAAACAAATTTAAGATTTCACTCATATCTCATATCTCAATAAAGTGTTTCAATCTTCGTTTTTCAATTCCCGATATTCCGGCAAGATGGATTTGAAGAACGCAACAGTTTCGTCGAGCGAGATGAAACTTTTTCCTCCGGAAGCGTTTTTGTGACCTCCACCGTTGAAATGTCTGCGCGCCATGCTGTCTACGGAAAATTCTCCGACCGATCTGAGCGACAGTTTAATGTAACCATCTTTGCTTTCGGTGAAGAATATGGAAAGTACGACGCCTTTGATACTTAGTGGTATATTCACAAAGCCCTCAGTGTCGCCGGGTTCGAACTCAAACTGATCCAATTCTTCTTTTGTGAGGGTGATATAAGCAGTTCGATATTCGGGCAGGACTTCCATTTTCGTGATGCAGTAGCCCATCAGACGCATTCTGTTTACGGAAAAACTGTTATATACCGCCGAATGTATTTTTTCCCTGATGATGCTGCATTCCATCAAGTCGGCTACAATCCGGAACAGTTCGGGCGAGCAACTGTGTGTAAAAGCGCCTGTATCGGTCATTATGCCGACGTACAACGCTTCCGCTATCCGCGGCGAAACACGCTTTTTATTAGTGATTTGCCAAATTATACGGTAAACGATTTCACAAGTGCTGCTCATCGGTGTTTTGGATAACGTCAGAGTAAAATCTTCTTCTTCGACGCCTATATGATGGTCTATCAACACTTTTTTTATATCCAGTGTCATGATAAATTCGCCCATAGCCTCCAAACGCGAAAGTTTGTTGAAATCGAGACAAAACAGCAAATCCGTTTCTCTCAATAATCTTTCGCATGTATCTTTCTGATTAAAATATACGTAGATGCTTTCTGTACCGTTAATCCATTTCAAAAAATCGGGGAAATGATTCGGAACAATTATTACCGGACGAAATCCCCTCTCCCGCAGAAAATTACTCCATCCAATAACAGAACCTATTGCATCGCCGTCGGGATTAATGTGAGTAACAATTGCTATATATTTACTTGTATTTAACAGTTCGAGCAATTTTACGATTTTTGTATCTGAAAATATTTTTATCATCTTTATCTTAATATATCAATTTGTTACCCTGTTTCGACACGTTCAAAATCATGTCCGGCACGGTTACGAAATATGGCGCAAAGTTAAGAAAATTGTCTGAACTGTATAATTAACCTCAAAATGTTTATTTTCGTATTTGTTTATATTTCAAAAAAATAATTACATTTGCACTTTATTAACAGTATATATTTAAACAGGCTTTATTGATTTATTATATTAAAAATCAGCGATATGTTAAGAACAGAAAAGATAGCGGCGTTATTTATTTTGAGTGGTTTTTTGTTGTTTTCCGTAGATTTGCCAGCGCAAAAACAACTGCTTTCACATGACCAAATTTTCAGTCTGCGACAAACAAACAACCCTGTTGAGGTTGTGAAATGGATTGACGATAATTCGCTTATTGTTTCGGAATGGGACGAAAAAAGAATTTTGTCTTTAATCACAATCAAGAAAAAAGAGCGGATTCCATTTGATGAAAAAGATTTGAAACAGTATTTTCCCGAACCGGCAAAACGGCTTGAGATTCAGTCGGGAAATATCAGTTATGGTGGCGAATTAATTGTGTCGTCGGGCAACAACAAAAATCCGGCATTATCGCCCGACAGCGCTTATATTGCATACATCAAAGACAATGATTTGTATGCTGTTCGCATATCGGACAAAAAAGAATTTCGGCTAACCAACGACGGTAGCGATGTGATTTTGAACGGTTATGCGTCGTGGGTGTATATGGAAGAGATTTTGGGACGGTCGTCGAATTTCAGTGCGTTCTGGTGGTCGCCCGATAGCAAGACAATCGCGTTTTTCCGTACCGACGATTCGAATGTGCCGCTCTTTTCGATAACCGACAGCCGTGATTTACACGGATATATCGAAACAATGCGATATCCGAAATCTGGAGACAATAATCCCGAAGTACAAATCGGATTCGTTGACCCCGAAGGAAAAAACAAAATCGTCTGGGCTGATTTCGACCAAAAAGAAGACCAGTATTTCGGAAAACCGCTTTGGACACCTTCGGGAAAAAGTATATGGATACAGTGGATGAACAGAGGTCAAGACAACTATAAACTCTTCGACGTCAATCCTATAACAGGCAAAAAAACGGAAATATACAACGAAACGCAAAAAACATGGATAGATATCGATAAAGACAATCGTGTCAATTTTCTTCCAAGTGGTAATGGGGCTATAATTATCAGCGACAAAAGCGGTTATAACCATTTATACCTCTCCACTACCCCCACCCCACAGGGAAAAGGGACATCACCTAATCCACCACAGAAAAGGGAAATATATCCGATTACTCAAGGCGAGTTCACCGTGTTGGACATAATCAAAATCGACGAAAAGAATAAAACCGTATATTTCACTTGTTTTAAGGATAATATCGGTTGCACGGACTTTTATAAAGTATCGTTCGACGGCAAAAATCTGCAACGTTTGTCATTTGGGAATTATACTCACAGAATATCGCTTTCGCCCGATGCAAAATATTTTGTGTCAATATATTCGAACACCCTCACGCCGCCGGCTACGGCTCTGTACGACACAAAAGGAAAACTCGTCATGGAACTCGGCAATTCGCGCAACGAACAGAATGAGATATACGAATGGGCAAAAACAGAGTTTGTTACAGTCAAAAGCGACGATGGTAAATACGATTTGCCGATGCGTGTGATATTGCCCGTTAATACGGATAAAGACAAAAAATACCCTGTTCTCATACACGTTTACGGAGGACCCGCAGCTATTAATGTCTGGCAGGGCTGGTCGTCGAGTTCAATATCCAACTGGTATGCGTATGAAGGTCTGGTTCAGGTTGCTATCGACCATCGCGGAAGCCTGCATTTCGGGAAAAAAGGCCAGGACGAGATGCACAGAAATCTGGGAAAGGTCGAAGTTATGGATTATTCGACTTGCGTAAAATGGCTGGTCAAAAATGCACAGGTTGACCCGAAACGTGTCTGTATCAACGGATTCAGTTATGGCGGATATATCACTTGTTACTCTTTGTTGCGTGCTCCCGACGTATTTACTCACGGTATCGCCGGAGGAAGCGTGACCGACTGGATGTTGTACGATGCTCCTTACACAGAACGATTTATGGACCATCCAAAGGAAAACCCCGAAGGTTACATACAGTCGTCGGCACTCACTCATGCCGGTAATTTGAAGGGAAAACTGCTTCTTACTCACGGGCTTATCGACGAAAATGTCCATGTACAGAATACATTCCAGTTAATTAGCGAACTTGAGGACAAAAACAGGTATTTCGATTTGGTTATTTATCCGTCGAACAGGCACGGGTATGGAGGAGCAAAAGAGGTACATTTCAGAAATTTGCAGATAAAATTCATTTACGAACATTTGCTTCGGAAACCGATTCCCGAAAGGCTGAAAAAAGAAATCTTCAATGAATAATAAAGATGAATGAGTAAATATATCAAAATCAATTCTGCCGACAATGTGGCTGTTGCTGTCGAAAAGCTGCCAACAGGAGAACAGTTAAATATCGACAGTGAAACGATTGTATTACAGAACGATATCCCAGCGGGACATAAAATTGCATTGTGCGATTTTGTTGCAGGCGACAATATAATTAAATACGGAATGCCGATAGGGCATGCTTCCGTAGCCATTGGTTGTGGAACTCTGATTAACGAAAAAAATATCAAAACCAATCTCGAAGGAATACTCGAATATTCGTACAATCCTCTGCCGGCACCGGCATTGATGCCATGCAAACATTTGACATTCAAGGGTTATCGTCGTAAAAACGGCGATGTCGGTATCCGGAACGAAATATGGATTATCCCGACAGTGGGATGTGTTAACGGGATTATCAACGAGTTAGCGAAATCGCTGAGTAAGGAAATCGATGGCAATGGAATCGACGCTGTTGTGGCTTATCCTCACAACTTCGGATGCTCGCAATTGGGTGACGACCACGAAAATACCCGCAAAATTCTACGCAATATGGTTCTTCATCCGAATGCCGGAGGAGTGTTGATTGTGGGTTTGGGATGCGAAAACAATCAGCCCGAAGCCTTCCGTAAAATGTTGGGCGAGTATGATATCGACCGTGTTAAATTTCTTGTTACTCAGGAAGTCGAAGACGAATATGAGGAAGGAATGAAACTTTTGCGTGAAATATATTCCGTTGTTTCGAACGACGAACGGATGGATACACCGCTCAGCGAATTGAGGGTCGGTTTGAAATGCGGCGGCTCGGACGGGTTTTCGGGCATTACGGCTAATCCTTTACTGGGCGTATTCTCCGATTTCCTTGTGTCGCAGGGCGGAACGACCGTTCTTACCGAAGTTCCCGAAATGTTCGGAGCCGAAACTATTCTGATGCAAAGATGTCAAAACCGCGAAATATTCGACAAAACAGTACATTTGATAAACGACTTTAAACGGTATTTTATTGCTAATAATCAACCTGTTTACGAAAATCCTTCGCCAGGAAACAAAGCCGGTGGAATTTCGACGCTGGAAGAAAAATCGCTCGGCTGTACCCAAAAATCGGGTTCGTCGGCGGTCAAAGATGTGCTCATGTACGGCGAACGATTGAAAACAAAGGGTTTAAACCTGTTAAGCGCTCCCGGAAACGACCTCGTTGCAAGCACTGCTCTTGCTGCATCAGGCTGTCACATAGTGCTGTTCACCACCGGAAGAGGTACGCCGTTCGGAACGTTTGTCCCGACAATGAAAATCTCGACAAACAGTCTGCTGTTCAACAAAAAACCGGGCTGGATAGATTTTAACGCCGGGACTTTGCTCGACGAAGGCGAAATTATGAAATCGCTCAGCGAACGGTTCATCCGGTTTGTCATCGGAACGGCTAATGGAAAGTATGTAAACAACGAAAAGAAAAATGATAGAGAAATATCTATTTTAAAAACAGGAATAACGTTGTAAATTTTTAACATTATTTTGAGATTTTAACAAAACTAAACACGTCCGTTAAACAATTGAATGTTAAAATAAGTTAATAATACTGTCTAAATGATTAATTATTGCTTATTTTGCATCGATTTAATATAACTAAATCGAATTGATGAAATATATTGTTTTGATAATATTGGCAGTGCTGTTACCGGACTTCGGGACAGCAAGAAATGGAAAGGTTTTAAATGCGTTCGGGATTTCGGTTCCGGTTTATGAGATTCATGGTATTGATGTTTCGAGATATCAGGAAAAGATTAATTGGCACGAAATATCCTGCTTCAAAAGCGGAAAAGACAGTGTCGGGATAACTTTCGCTTTTGTGAAAGCAACGGAAGGCAAGTCCCTGCTCGATAAGTATTTCAATTACAACTGGAGTGAAACGAAAAAACATAATATCATCCGTGGAGCTTATCATTATTATAACCCCAACGTAAACTCGGCTTTGCAGGCGGCCAACTTCATCAAACATGTCAAACTGCAAACAGGCGACCTCCCACCGGTACTCGATATCGAAGAAATCGGAAAATATGGTAGCACCAACATGAAAAAAGGTATCAAGAACTGGTTGAAACTCATCGAAAAACACTATGGCGTCAAACCGATAATATACACAAATGTAAATTTTTACAAAAAATATCTGTCGAGTAAAGATTTTAACGGATATCATTTCTGGATTGCTCATTACACAAAAACAACTCCAAACGTAGACAAAGAATGGCTTTTCTGGCAATATAGCGACAAAGGTGTAATCAAAAACATCCGTTCCAAAGTCGCTCTCAATGTGCACAAAGGAACGAAAGAAGAACTGCTGGCTATCTGTAAATGAATAATTAATTAATTAAATGTTGCAAAATCCTAAATCAGCAGGCGAATGTCTTTTTTGCGATAGAACTTTTGCTAAAGCATCTATTAACCGCCATTTACAAACCATTTAACCCTAAAAGTGAACGAAAATGTATCGTTTATTTATTTACGCTTTCCTAACATGCCCCTTGTTATTACTATAACGTATAGAGTGCTGATTCATCGTATTATTTGACAAAATATTTCAGCCCGTTATTTTTGACAAAATTAAGCATTTGCGGAGTGATTCCAATCCGGTATTTGCGTGAAAACAAATCGACGGAAATACTTTTATTATCGTCGATAAACCTTACCCTGAACTCGATTTTACCGGCATTGTTTTTCACAACGTTCAACATTTCTTCCGCAAAAACCGGCGACACATCGGCAATGGGAACATTCACCGTGAAATATTTCAAGTCGTCTTTGGCATTTCCAAGCAGATTGATTTGTTTGATTTTCACCTCCAATTCCGCCGGATTGTTGTACCGTTCCTGTATTGTTGCTCTAATCAACAGAAAATAACCCGTCTGCATAAATTTCATGAAAGTTTCGTAATCCTTGCCGAACAATTTGAAATCGTAAGTCCCGTTATAATCTTCGAGTGTGAACAAACCCCATGGTTTTCCGTTTTTGCCGATATTGTTTTGAGCAGCAGTCACAAATCCGCCCAAAGTGAAGTCGCGGTCTTTGAGTGGCATAACATCTCCCAAATCGGAAGTCGAGTGTGAGACAAGATTTTCTATTTCAAATTTATAATCGTCCAACGGATGTGACGACAGAAACATGCCTACAAGTTCTTTTTCCTTTTTCAAAATATCGATGCGCGACCAACTTGCGACAGTGGGGATTTCGGGCTTGGAAACTTGCACGGCATTGTCGCCCATAAACAGCGAATTTACATTCAACATTGTGTCGGTCTGCACTTTTCCGCCGTACCGGATAAGCATGTCAAGCACAGGCTCGCCTTTGGCATTGGCAGCCATCAACTGTTCCCTTTTGACATTGAGATTGTCGAAAGCGCCTGCCATTGCAAGCGATTCGATGCTCCTTTTGTTCACCGACGTAAGATTCACACGTTCAACGAAATCGTAGATATCTTTAAACTGATCTCCCGCATTGCGTATTGATATGATATTTTCGACTGCACCTGCACCGACATTTTTAATTGCTGCAAGCCCAAACCGGATATCGCCTTTTGCATTAACCGTGAACTTGTGGTAACTTTCGTTAATATCCGGACCTAAAACATTGATTCCCATTCTGCGGCACTCGTCCATGAATTTCGTGATTTCGGAGATGTTCGACAGGTTACGGCTAAGCACCGCCGCCATATATTCAGCCGGATAATGCGCTTTTAGATAAGCCGTTTGATAGGCGACATGAGAATAACATGTCGAATGTGATTTGTTGAACGCATATTCGGCAAACGCTTCCCAATCAGTCCATATCTTTTCCAACTTTTTGATGTCATGCTCCTTTGCTTTTCCTCCTTCGATGAACTTTTCCTTCATTTTGTCCATCACCTCCCTTTGCTTTTTTCCCATTGCCTTACGTAATGAATCCGCCTCGCCCTTGGTGAATCCTGCCAGCGACTGTGACAAAAGCATGACCTGCTCCTGATATACTGTTATTCCGTACGTATCTTCCAAATATTCCGACTGTTCGGCGATGTCGTATGTTATTGCGACTTTTCCGTGTTTCCGTGCGACGAAATCGGGAATATAGTCCATTGGCCCTGGACGATATAACGCATTCATAGCGATCAGGTCTTCGAATTTGTTGGGTTTTAACTGTTTCAGCCATTTACGCATCCCGTCGGACTCGAATTGGAACGTTCCTACTGTTTCGCCCTTGCTGTACAGTTCGTATGTCTTCTCATCGTCGAAAGGAATTTCGTTGATGTCCAGGTCGATATTGTGCCTCAATTTGATGTTGTCGAGCGCTTCTTTGATGATTGACAGTGTTTTCAGTCCGAGAAAGTCCATTTTAAGCAACCCGACATCTTCGACTTCCGAACCTTCGTACTGCGTTACGCGAAATTCTTCGTTTGTATCCTTATCTCTTGAAATACAGAGTGGAATATATTGCGTAAGTTCGTCGCGCCCGATGATTATTCCGCATGCATGGACACCCGTGTTTCGCACCGAGCCTTCGAGCATCTTTGCGTATTGCAGTGTGCTTCTGATTAATTCGTTGTCCGAACGCAGTTCTTTTTCCAACTCCGGAACTTCCTTAAATGCCATTGCCAAATTGACTTTCGGACCTTCGGGAACAAGTTTCGAAAGCCTGTCGGCATCGGACAGAGGAAGATCCTGAACCCTTGCAACATCTTTTATTGCCGATTTTGCAGCCATAGTGCCGAAAGTTATGATATGCGCAACTTTCTCTTTTCCATACTTGTTTTCGACATATTTCAACACTTCGGCTCTACCGTCGTCGTCGAAATCAATATCGATATCGGGCATCGATATACGATCGGGATTGAGAAAACGCTCGAACAGCAGATTGTATTTTATCGGATCTATATCTGTTATTCCCAAGCAATAGGCTACAGCCGAGCCGGCAGCCGAACCACGTCCCGGACCTACCGTCACGCCCATTTTTCGCGCTTCAGCAATGAAATCCTGCACAATAAGGAAATATCCCGGGAATCCCATGTTTTTTATCGTATTAAGTTCGAAATCTATCCTTTCTGTCAATTCGTCGCTGATTTCCCCGTAACGTTTCAGGGCGCCTTCATAAGTGAGATGTCGGAGGTAATCATCGTCGTTTTCAAACTCTTCCGGAATTGGGAACAACGGCATTATCGCCTTGCTGCTGATAGAATATTCTTCGATTTTATTAACTATTTCTTCCGTATTCGTGATGGCTTCGGGGATGTCGGCAAAGATTTCCTGCATTTCGGCTTGCGTTTTCAGCCATTCCTGTTTAGTATAGCGCATCCGGTCGGCGTCGGTGAGTTTTGCGCCTGTGTTGATGCAGATTAGCCGGTCGTGGGCATCGGCGTCGTCTTTATGTACAAAATGAACGTCGTTGGTAGCAATGATTTTTATTCCCAATTTCCTGGATAATTGCATTATACCTTCGTTCGAAACAGTCTGTTCCTGAAACACCCGCATCGTATATGGGTCGTTAGTTTTGTGCCGTTGGATTTCGAGATAAAAATCGTCGCCAAACTGTTCTTTGAACTCCAAAGCAACACGTTTGGCGCCTTCCATATCGCCCGAACGAATCAATTTCGGGATTTCGCCGCCGATACACGCCGACGAAACAATCAAACCTTCCTTATACTGAAACAAAATTTCCTTGTCGATTCTCGGACGAGTGTAAAAACCTTCGATAAAACCCAATGACACAAGTTTTACCAGATTGTGATACCCTGTTTTGTTTTTTGCCAGCAGAATAAGATGTCGTCCGCCCTGATCTTCTTTTCCATTTTTGTCGCGACGACTGTTGCGCGCTACGTAAACCTCGCAACCTACTATCGGTTTGATTTCCGCTTTCTTGGCTTCTTTAAAAAATTCCTTAACGCCATACATGTTTCCATGATCTGTAATGGCAATTGCCGTTTGTTTGTCGGCTTTTGCCGTCGCCAGCAAATCCGGTATCGCCGAAGCCCCGTCTAAAACAGAGTATTGCGTGTGTACGTGTAAATGAGTAAACATGCTCTTGTAAATTAAATTGTCTTATTAACAATACGTTATTAACTTTTTTCCGGCGGTAAAGATAATACTTTTTTTTCAGAAACAAATTGAATCAGAATTT
>JAITKY010000032.1 GCA_031278135.1 Prevotellaceae bacterium
CTAATAACGCCAAAATAACCTATTTCGTAGCAACTAATTTTTTACGCGCATAAATCTGTAATTGTCTTATTGTAAACTACATATATTTTTTATTTTTTTCTTCAAAAATTTTTGCTTACCTCTGCCCGACATTTTAGTGTTCGTTGAAAATTAAAATGTTACACCATTGGGGTAACTAATTTGTTAAAAAGCGTGCTGTAAGTAGCTATTTAACAAGCACATAGCGTACCAAAATCCGTTTGAGCATAATAAGAAAACAAAGACGGTAACCAGAAAGCAAAAAATGGTGCATGCCGGACGTAATTCACTCTCGGCATTACGTCCGGCATAAAGTTTTGTTTTGATTTATTATCTGTTATCTATGTAATAATTTGTTGTCAATTTTGAGACAGACATATAATAATAACTATCTTTCGTGTTAATTTGCAGATAATTTTGAAGACACGAAAATCAGTGCGTCGTTAGGGATGTCTGTTGTGATGAAATCTGCTCCAGCATCTATCATTTCGCGCATCAACGTCAAATCGTTCACTGTCCACACATTGATAGCAAGTCCCAATGCTTTAGCCTGTTTGAACCATTCGGGATGTTTGCGCATTACGTTGTAATTGTAATCCAGTCCGGCGAAACCCAGATTTTTCAGTTCTTTAGGCGACAGATCGCCGCTGAGATAATACACTGCAGCATCGGGTACAAGTCGGATCAGTTCTTTTCCGGCATCTAAACCGAAGGTTATAAACTCCGTACGGTGCATCAATTTCTTTTCTCTCACCATCTCGACTGACAAACGCACTGCTTCTCGGGTACGTTCTGGCGTATCGGATGGTTTAAGTTCGAAAATCAGACGGATATCCGTATGTTTGGCGGCTTCGAGATATTCGCGCAAAGTCGGGATTTTTTCCCCGTTGGTAAGCGTGGAATCTTTGAGAACGGAATATGGCGACCTGTTAATGTTTATGCCTTTGATTGATCCGTCATGATTCACGACAAGCACGTTATCTACTGTCATTTGCACATCGAACTCGGAGCCATATACCCGAATCCGGTTAGCTCCTTCAAGTGCCGCAATCGAATTTTGTGCCGAACCGCGTGATTGCCAATAACCGCGGTGAGCAATAATCTGCACCTTGTCTTGCGCTGTCAAAGACAACAAGTTCAGCATATGGCAGGTCATAATCAATAAAAACTTTTTCATAATACGTATTTTTAATCAAAATCAAGTGCAAAAGTAATATTTTTTTTGCAATTTATGTCTTTGTGGGATAACAGGGATACGAAATGAAATTTATAATTCATAATAACGCTTTTCGCAACCCGGTATGTTTCAATGTAATTACAATCATCTCGTTGACCGTCGCAAACACGGGTTAATGTTCGAATATTGCAGGCAATACAGTCAAATTGGTGCAAATTCCAGCAAAAGAATATAAACCAAAGTAAAAAAAATCGTTTTTAAAGATCGAAAATTGATTCTTGATTCTCAATTTTTGTCTTATTTATTTCTGAATATGAAAATATACCTGTTTAATCAAACTTGCAGCCTCCGAGTTAATATGTTTATTCAGAATTTTTTGTTCGCTTTTTTCTAAGGAATGGTATTCTACATCATGTTCTTTCAAAAAATCTTCGATAATATCTTTGCTGAGCAGTCCGATCAGTTTACCTGTTTCTTTCGGCATCGAAACTGTTCCGATTTTGCTAACTACGTTGTTCATACGGTTTTCGGTAACATACTCTTCGCTTAGATAATACAATTCTTTTAATTCGTCGCTGTATGAAGTTTCGGCGAACGGGATTGCCGGTCTTTTTTTTACCGATTTTTTTTCGGCGAAACGGCTGTTTTTACTTTTCAGCAACACACGGGCGCCATTGCGGAAATAAACAGGTTCCGACGGGCGAATTACTATGCCTTCGCAGATATTGTCATCGACCGGCGGCAATCCCAACCATCTTGATATATAACTCTGAAAGGCATTCGGATATTGCAGACATTCGTCGAATGTTCCTTTAAACAACGTTTCAGCATAAAGAAACTTTTCTGCTTCGAAAAATTCATTTACTTCGTCCACCGCAAGAAAACGACCGGTATCGACAGTGGTGATATACAGGTCGAAAGCATAAAATTCGTGGATGGGAGAATAGTACACTCCCTTTTGGATACAAGTGATGCGGGAATCGTTTTTTACTTCCGGATGCGGATAATTACCTCCGAACATTTCGCCGAATACCGTTACCGTCAAAACATCGGGATACTTTTCCTTAACACGTGTAAACAGATTGATTACTTTGTCGTTGTAACGCGCAAGCAATTCTTCGTGACCATAGAAACTTTCGTCGGGTTCGACAAATCCATTTCGTTTACCGGCGCTTACATTATCTCCGTCGGTAGCAAAACAAAAGTTCGCTCCATGAACTTTTTCTTGTACTATAAATTGCATACTGCCAAAGCCTTCGAGTTTAATTTTATCTACAAACTCTTTATCGAAGACATTTTCAATAGAATTATATTTTTTAAACGATACCATATTTACAACTCACAATCTCAATTATGTAGCCCGTAGGGGAATCGAACCCCCGTTTCAAGATTGAGAATCTTACGTCCTAACCCCTAGACGAACAGGCCATCATTTTTTTGTTTTTCTGTAAAAAGAAAATCTGAGCGCAAAATTAAAACATATTTTGTTCATAACAAAATAAATTTTTATTTACCGTTTTCCATTCTGTCCAACGAATACTTTAATCTTTTAATTGACAGATTTTTACCGAACAGCACACACATTTCCGAAGCGCCGCCCGGAGTCGATAAATGACCTGTCAAAGCGACCCGTATTATCCACAAAAGCGCTTTTTTCTTCACGCCCGACTGTTCAGATATTCGGATGTATGTGTTAAACAAAACATCGTTGTCCCAATTATCGATTTTTTCCAATTCGTTGATTACGACCGGCAAAATATTTTTTGCTGTTTCTTTGGTCGATTTCGAATCCTTGTGGTCGAACAGAGATGTGTCGTAGTTTTCGAAATTGTTGATAAAACCAAGCATATCAGGAATATCCGATACGGTCGATACCCTTGTTTGCAACAATTGACTGAGCAGTACGATATTGATTTCAGCCGGAATACCGTCATAATATTTCACAGCCGGCAAATGAAAATCCTGTGCCGACAATTCCTTCACATATTGCGAATTAAGCCACCGTAACTTCACTTCGTCGAAAACGGCGGACGATTTCGATATTCCACCGATTTCGAAACTTTCAATCAATTCGGCTAACGAAAATTTTTCTACCTCATTCTTTGGATTCCAGCCTAATAGAGCGACATAATTCAGAATTGCTTCGGGTAAAAATCCTTTTTCCAGAAAATCCTCGAAATTAGCGTCTCCATGACGTTTGCTCAACTTATGCTGTTTGTCCTTCATTATGTGCGGAAGATGCACGTATTGAGGTATTTCCCAGCCGAATGATTCGTACAGCAAATTGTAGTTGGGCGTACTACTGATATATTCCATTCCCCTGAAAACATGCGAGATGCGCATCAAATAGTCGTCAATCACATTCGCAAAATTATACGTCGGGAAACCATCCGATTTTATCAGTACATTATCGTGCAATTCTTTGTTTTCGATGGTGATATCGCCGAATACCAAATCCGAAAAAGTCGTTGTTCCGGTTTCGGGAACGTTCTGACGAATAACGTAAGGAACTCCGGCGGCGACTTTCGATTCGACTTCTTTGTCGCTAAGATGCAGACAATGTTTATCATACTTCCGGTTACCCGAATCGTCCACCAGCGTTTCGAGGCGGTCTTTCGTACAAAAACAGTGATAAGCATGTTTGCTGGCAATCAGTTTTTTGGCGTATTTGTCGTAAATCGATTTTCTTTCGCTCTGGATATAAGGACCATATTCACCTCCTACGTCCGGACCTTCGTCGTGCGACAGTCCGGCAAGTTTCAATGTGTTGTAAATCACTGCAACAGCATTATCGACCAGACGTTCCTGATCTGTGTCTTCGATACGCAAAATGAAACGTCCGTTATGTTTTTTTGCAAACAGATACGCATAAAGCGCTGTCCTTAAATTGCCTATGTGCATAAATCCCGTAGGACTTGGCGCAAACCGTGTTCTTATTTCGTTCATATTATGTTATTTGTCAATTTTAAATTCGTATTTCACATTTTTCAGTTCCTCGTTCGCTTTGAGGACTTTTTGAGCCAAATCGGATTTGAACTGTTTGAATTTGCACATAAGTTCTTCGTTGCCTACTGCAAGAATCTGAACGGCAAGTATTCCGGCATTACGTGCGCCGTCGAGCGCTACCGTTGCAACCGGTATTCCAGCAGGCATCTGGAGAATGGAAAGGATTGAATCCCAGCCGTCGATCGAATTTGACGACTTAATCGGCACTCCGATAACGGGAATCGGCGTCACAGCGGCGATAACTCCGGGAAGATGCGCTGCTCCTCCAGCTCCGGCAATGACAACTTTCACGCCTCTGCTTTCCAGATTGTCCGCATATTCAGCCACTTGTAGAGGAACTCTGTGTGCCGACAAAGCGTTGATCTCAAAAGGGACATTCATCTCATTTAAAAATTGAGCGGCGCCTTCCATTATCTTCAAATCCGAAACGCTACCCATCACTATACTGACTTTTGCTTCCATATCTATTTACGTTTTTTGTGTTCATAATATACTCGGACATAACAGCATACACCTGTTGAAGTCCAAGATTTGTCTGTAAAAATTTCAAATGTTTTTCGACTGTTACTGTGTCGCCGCGCACTGCCGGACCTGTCTGTACTTCCTGTGGATTGCCAATTTCAAATGCTTTTTCCACAGTTTTTTCAACGAGCGGTTTAAGATCGCAAGGTTCGATTCCAAATTCCTGGCAAATGTCGAAAGCGCATGACAACAAACTGTTTACAAAATTACACGAAAAAGCGCCTGCAATATGTAATCCCATACGTTTTGTGGAGTCCAACATTAACACTTTTCCGGATATTGTTTCAGCCAACTCTCTCAATTTCAATAAAACATCTTCGGAACTTGCTTCGATGAAAACAGGCACGGACAAAAAATCCGTTATTGGTTTCGCCGCCGAAAAAGTCTGAAATGGATATAACACTCCGTAATTTGCACAGTACGGTTTAAGTACCTTTATATCAGTGCTTCCCGACGTATGTACGACAACGGAATCTTTGTCTGCAATTTTGCCGGTCAGGGTTGCGATTTCTTCAATACAGTTATCCCTCACCGACAAAAGGTAGAAGCTGGCGACGCCCAATTCCGATATTGAGCGTACAGCCTGCGCATCAACGCGTTTGGCAAGCGATGCGGCATGTTCGTACGTCCGCGAATATATCCGCGTAACTTCTACACCCGACTTTTTGAGTGCCGGAACTACCGAAGCCGCCAGATTTCCCGCTCCGATAACTGCAAGGGTATTCAATTTCATTCTTAACTGTTTAGATGGATATATCAACTATTTCCAACTTCATCACTCCGGCGGGAATTTTGACTTCCACAATCTCGCCTTTTTTATGTCCCATCAATGTTTTGGCGATGGGCGTGCCGACAGACAGTTTGTTTTCTTTCAGATTGGCTTCGGCTTCGGCAACCAGAGTGTATTCCATGACTGTATTTGTGGCAAGGTTTTTTAACTTCACCTTGCTCAATATCTGCACTTTCGACGAATCAATTTTCGATTTGTCGATAATTCTTGCGTTGGCAACTTTGTTTTCGAGTTCCGAAATTCGCATTTCCAACATGCCCTGCGCGTCTTTTGCGGCGTCGTATTCAGCGTTTTCCGATAAATCGCCTTTATCTCTCGCCTCAGCAATCTGTCGAGAGATTTCTTGCCTCTCGACGTTTTTCAAATGTTCCAACTCTTCACGAAGTTTCTGAAGTCCTTCTTCCGTAATATATTGAGTCTTAACCATAATACTTATACTTATACTTTATCAAGTTTCTAAAACAAAAAAGAATTCTGCACTTTAAAGCAAAACTCTTATAAATAATATTTTTTGCAAATGTAGTAACTTTTTTTGAAAACGACGCTTTTTTGGAAAATTTTCATAAAAAAATCTTCTTTTTTACTTCATAACGAGAAAATATCGGCATGTCATATATGATGATTATACAGTGATTTTAATGCCATTCGTCCGCGTTTTTTATTCCCAGACGATCGGAATTGAAAACAGGATTGTCGATTCCCGATTTTAACTGTTTTTCGAAATCAAAAAACGTTTTCAACGCTGTTTTTTGCAGCAAAATTAAGGCAATCAGGTTTAGCCATGCCATGAAACCGACGCCGATGTCTGTCATGTCCTGCAATAGGTTTACACTCAAAAGCAAGACAAAATGGCAAAAAAAGAGACAAAAAGAGGCAAACGCTATATACGGTACAGTATTTGTTTTAAAGAAAAAGTGGTACGAGACATATCGGAAGAGTCGAGCATAAGTGAAGTACGTCGCCGCTATGGCATCAAAGGATGCGGCACCGTTCAAGGTTGGATAAAGCAGTTTGGACGCAGGGATTTGTTAAATGAGATAGTTTATGTAAAGCTTCAAGGTGAGGTAGAAG
>JAITKY010000034.1 GCA_031278135.1 Prevotellaceae bacterium
TACTGGTAACTTTTATATAATCTGTCCCATTTACATTACGTTGATATTGTTTCAACTCTGATAATCTTTCCTCTGTTAATTCTATTTTCATTATGCAAAGGTCTGCTTTTTATTTATAATATGCAAATATCTTTTTTGCAAACTATTTCCGTTTGAGCATAATTGCATAATTAACAGCACTTTGTATTAGGTCATTTTCTGGATTCGTGCGGATTTAAGGTATATATACAATACGTATGAACATGGAAAAACACCACCTCAAAAATATTTTTTTTTGCAAAATATTCTTTAATTTTTTTATTTGCCTTATTTATAGCGTTTTGTACAGCTGATACGGATATATTCATTTTTTGTGCTATTCCCTTCAATTTGACCTTCTTTTTCTGTTCATAACGTAACCGGTATATCTCTTTCTGTTGAGGAGGCAACGGACTTAAAGCCTCTTGCAATAATTGATGTTTTTCGTTATCCAATAAGTCTTTTTCGGGGTCTTTATCAGAAAAATAAATGTCTTCAATGGGAGAATGTGTTTTTTTCGATAACTTGCGGAACTTATCTATCGCCATGTTTTTGGCAATTTCGAAAATATAAGATTTAAAGTTTTTTTGTTCATCAACATTTTTAATTATTAATAATCTTTTAATCGAATTTACCAAAATGCCTTTCCTCGTCTTTTTTTATTCGAGATTATTACACAGGTACACAGGTAATAGCCCTAAGTACTTTGTCCAAGCTAATTGGAAAACAAAGAGTATGGGACTATTCCTGCGGAACGATATAGTGATACTTATCTAGGGCGTGATGTCCCTATACTCTTCCTCGATTTTCGACAAAAATACAACATTTGTTCGAAAATCAATTCTTGTTGTTTTCGGCGGCAAAGATACGAGGGCGTTGCCCTGCACTATTGATGATTGGGCTTTGACTGCGTCGATTTAAAAATTCAGCCCTTTCCGATATCATCAAAATTACGTCACACACAGTATAATCCGTTATATCTTGTTTATTTGGCTGCGACGATTTAAAAATTCGCATCGCTAAAAATTTTTCAAACAGCAGAAAAAACGGGAAATCCCGATTTTTCACTCATAACTCATCACTCATAACTCATTGTTCATCGTTCATTGTTCATAGATTATCAAAGGTATCCCATTGATTTTAGTGCGAATATGAACAGAAATATGGTTATTGCCGAAAGCGCTGTGCTCAAAACTACGATATGTGCCGAGATTTCGCCGTCGCAACCCATGTTTTCAGCCATAATGAAACTTGTTACCGCTGTAGGTGTTGCGAACAGACATAGCAACGCCGCTAATTCGAGTTCACGGAATCCCATTTTGATAAATACAATCATGGCAGCCAACGGGATAATAACCAGTTTGAACAATGTGGCAGCAAACGCCGGCAAAAAGTTATTCATCAGTCCACGAAATCTGAACAGTCCGCCCATTACCATCAGCGCCAAAGGAGTAGCAATTTTCGACATTTCGTTCACCGACGTTTCGATGAAAACAGGGAACTGTATATCGAACGTCCCGACGCTGAAACCTGCAATACAGGCGAGAATCAGAGGGTTTTTGAAGACATTTTTGATTATCAGCGAAAACGAAATGGACGAAACCGATCTTGTTTCCGAAAAAACAGTCAGAATAACGACTGCTGCAATGTTATACACCGGAATGACCATTCCCAGAAGCATCGATATCGGAATGATTGCGCTATCGCCGTACATGCTTGTCGCCAGAGGAAGTCCGTAGATAATGAAATTGCTGCGATAGATTCCCTGTATCATACTGCCTGTTGTCGCTCTGCGTTTCCCGAACAGAGGCGCAAAAATCAGCAAAACTGCTATCACAACGATAATCCCTGCAAACGCCGACAGAATCAGCCGTGTGTCGAACATGGCAATGAACGAGCCGTCGAATGTATTCCGTATATTCTGAAAAAGCATCAACGGCAAAGGAAAATTGAACACAAACCTGTTTGCTTCCGTCAAAAACGATTCCGACACAAATCCTGTTTGTTTTAATACATATCCCGTCGCTATCAGCAGAAAAAGCGGCAATACTACATTAATAGAAAACAAAAAATCACTCATCCAACATAATTTTAACCGCCAAAGATACATAAAAAATCAATTTCACAAAAAAAGGCGAATGAAGATAACTTCGATAAAATTATTGGAAAAAGAAAAAATACTTACCTTTGCATCGTGAAAGAAATGATAAGTATACGGTGTTCGGAATATGAACGGTTATTATCGCATCAAAAAGAATTAATTAAGTATAAACAACAATGAAAAAGTATTTTATTTTAATATGTAGCATAGTGTTTTTTCTGTATCGTGCACATGCTCAGCAGACAAAAGAATCGGAGCAAACAATCGACGCCGAAACAATGCAACAATGGAGTGCGCCATATCGCGGCTGGACGTATTATCCCGACCCGGTGATTCCTTCGGATTACAAGATTCCCGGAGCAGAAGATTTTCACAGTTATGATGTGCCGTGTGTATATCAATTACCGGACAAATCCGATGTTTGGTATATGAGTTTTATTGGATTCAACGGCAAAGGATACAATTCGTTTGTAGTCGAAAGCCGGGACCTTGTCCATTGGACAAACCCGAAACTTGCTATGGGATTCGGAAAAGAAGGCGACTTTGATCATGGAGGTTGCGTTACAGGTGCTTATCTCTACGACAGTTGGGACATAAAAGCGCCTCGTACACTGCGAAAAAAAGATGACAAATATTGGATGCTATACGGTTGTTACCCGCGACAAGGCGGGTACGAGTTACGTCCCGGTTATGAAGGTGTTGCAACGAGCGCCGACGGTTTGCGCTGGATACGGGCTTCCGACGAACCTGTGCTTTCGGTCTATCAGAAAGATTGTAAGGAATGGGAAAAAGATTGTATCTATCAACCATGGTTGGTAGAACACGAGGGCGCTTATTACAATTTCTACAATGCTGCCCAAAGGGGTGTAGAAAAAATAGGACTTGCTTTGTCGAATGACTTAATTCATTGGGTGCGTTATCCGTTTAATCCGGTTGTAAGCGTCCGTCCTGGAGGTTACGATTCCAATTTTGCTTCCGATGCGAAAGTTTTCCGTGACGGCGACCACTG
>JAITKY010000044.1 GCA_031278135.1 Prevotellaceae bacterium
AGAAACACTTCAAAGGTCATACAGTCTGTTGGCAAATCATGGAATAAAAGTTAACCGTTCACGCATGGATGCCGGTTCATACAGCAAAGAGATCATAGATACGGTATCCTCTCACAGCAAACTGTTCTACATTCGCGCTAACAAATGTAGTTCGGTAACCGAACGTATACGGGGGATAAAAGAGTGGAAAACAGCGGAAATAAATATATATTCAAATTCTGCCTGCATTTATTTATTCAAATCTTGTGTGCCCGTTTATGGTATACCACGTTCATGCGCTATTTTCGTACTAAACGCAACCACATTTTACTCCGGATAGTCCCTGCTCTTTATGCCGTTTGTGACGTTCAGCTTTTTCGTTCGCTTACATCTGTAAGCAGGATGACAGGCTTCACCGCATCTGAGTGCTTGGCCACTATCGTTTGTGTAACGAGGCTTGACTGTAGCAGATCGATCTATGTACGCTCCGAGCATGAGCTTCATCCTCAGCATTTCCACTGATAATCTCATGCCGAATTCATCCCGAACGACTAATTCTGATGTTTGTAACTTTCATACAAATAGATATTTAAACATTTTATACGCACGCCTCGTAGCGCAACAGATTTCTACAAATTTCTGCAGATTGTTAATAACTTTTGAATAAGTTTCTCGCAAAAGATATCGTCAATATGTACAGAAGTTATAACTTGCCGCCTGAAAATTTGATGTAAAAAATATGTAAATAATTATTATTAAATAATATATGGACAATATAACGAATAATAAACAAGCGAAAAAGACGTATTCCTATGAAGATTGCCTGTTGGCGAGCGCCGTTTACTTCGATGGCGACGAACTTGCCGCAAACGTGTGGATAAACAAATATGCACTCAAAGATTCTTTCGGACACATCTACGAACAGACGCCGGATGATATGCATCTACGTTTGGCGAACGAAATTGCACGAATCGAGCAAAAATACGAAAACCCTCTGAGCAAGGATGAAGTGTTTCTGTTATTGAAAAATTTCAAATATTTAGTGCCACAGGGAGGACCAATGACCGGAATCGGAAATGAATATCAGATTGCTTCGTTATCGAACTGTTTCGTCATCGGACACGACAAACCGGCTGATTCTTACGGCGGAATCATGCGTTTAGACGAAGAACAGGTACAACTGATGAAACGTCGTGGCGGCGTGGGACACGACATGTCGGAGATTCGTCCGACAGGCAGTCCTGTACTAAACAGCGCTCTAACATCGACCGGAGTTGTGCCTTTCATGGAACGGTATTCGAATTCGACAAAAGAAGTAGCGCAAGACGGACGACGGGGCGCTCTGATGCTTTCGATATCGATAAAACATCCCGATGCAGAACGGTTTATAAACGCTAAATTGGATTCGGGAAAAGTTACGGGAGCAAATATCTCCGTCAGGATAGACGACGATTTTATGCATTGCGCATTGAATAAAACTACTTATATCCAACAATTTCCGATAGATTCCGATAATCCGAAATTCAAATACGAAATCGACGCAAACACGCTATGGCGGAAAATCATACACAATGCGTGGAAATCGGCGGAACCGGGAGTACTGTTCTGGGATACAATAATAAGAGAATCGCTCGCCGACTGCTATGCCGACTTGGGATATCGAACTGTTTCGACAAATCCGTGCGGCGAAATTCCTTTGTGCCCGTACGACAGTTGCCGTTTGATGGCGATAAATTTGTACGAATATGTAATTGATCCATTTACAGATAAAGCACGGTTCGATTTCGACATTTTCAAAGTCCACGTACATAAGGCGATGAGGATAATGGACGATATCATAGATTTGGAATTGGAAAAGATTGACGCTATTCTGGCAAAAATCGGTAACGACCCCGAAAATGCAGAAGTTAAACATGTCGAAACCCTTCTGTGGGAAAAAATCAGGCAAAAGGCGGCAGGCGGACGAAGAACAGGACTCGGTATTACCGCCGAAGGCGATATGATTGCCGCTCTGGGGCTGCAATATGGTACCGACGAAGCAACCGATTTCGCTGTCGAAGTGCAGAAAACCTTAGCGCTCGAAGCATATCGTCAATCTGTAAACATGGCAAAAGAACGCGGCGCGTTTCCCATTTTCGACGCCGAACGCGAAAAAGATAACCCAATGATTAAACGTATTGCCGAAGCCGACCCCACACTCTACGAGGAAATGAAAATGTATGGACGACGCAATATCTCAATGCTGACAATCGCTCCGACAGGTACAACAAGCATGATGACACAAACAACGTCGGGTATCGAGCCTGTGTTTCTGCCTGTTTACAAGCGCCGGCGAAAGGTAAACCCAAACGACAAAGGCGTCAAAATCAGTTTTAAGGACGAAGACGGCGATTCGTACGAAGAATATTTCGTGTTTCATCACAAGTTCATCAAGTGGGCAAAAATCAACGGATTGGATATCGACGAAATAAAACGGCTGTCGCAGGAACAAATCGAAAAACTTGTGACCGTCTCACCTTATAATAAAGCGACGTCGGCCGATGTCGATTGGGTCAGCAAAGTCAAAATGCAGGGCAAGATGCAGAAATGGGTGGATCATTCGATAAGTGTCACCGTCAATTTGCCGGAAGAAGCGACCGAAGATTTGGTTACTGAAGTGTATCGAACAGCATGGGAAAGTGGCTGTAAAGGGATAACGGTGTATCGCGAAGGTTCACGTTCGGGCATCCTTGTGTCGAACAAAAACAAGGAAAACGAATCGGCGTTTCCCAAAAAACGTCCCGAAGCGCTTGATGCCGAGGTCGTCCGTTTCAAGAACAAGAACGAACAGTGGATTGCGTTCGTCGGTCTTTACAAAGGTCGTCCTTACGAAATCTTTACAGGTCTGATAGACGAGGATGTGCGTGTTTTGCCGAAAAGCGTCACGATGGGAAAAATTATTAAGGAAAAAATCGACGGCGTATCGGTGTATCATTTTCAGTGGATCGATAAATACGGATACACTAACACGCTGGGCGGAATATCGCACATGTTCGACAAAGAGTTCTGGAACTATGCCAAACTTATCTCCGGCGTATTGCGTAACGGAATGAATATCATCGACGTTGTGAACCTCGTCAACGGGCTCGAACTCGACAGGGAAACAATCAACACGTGGAAAAACGGTATCGAACGTGCTTTGAAACGTTTCATTCCAGATGGTACGGAAGATAATTCGGGAACAAAATGCACCGATTGCGGCTCAACATCTCTGGTTTACGAAGAAGGATGCCTTGTCTGCAAAAATTGTGGCCATTCGAAATGCAGTTGAAAAATGATCGACTTGGCAACGGAATTATATACCGACGAGTATTTTATGCGGGAAGCGTTCATCGAAGCGGAAAAGGCTTTCGACGCAGGCGAAGTCCCTGTGGGGGCGGTGATTGTGTGGAAAAATCGTGTCATCGGACGTGGACACAATCTCACAGAAACGTTAAACGATCCCACTGCTCACGCTGAAATTCAGGCTATCACGGCGGCAACAAATACAATTGGCGGGAAATATCTGACGGAATGTATTTTATACGTCACATTAGAGCCGTGCGTAATGTGTGCCGGAGCCTGTTTTTGGGCGCAGATTGGCACGATTGTATATGGCGCCGGCGACGAAAAACGTGGATATTCGCTCGTCGGACAGAATATCCTGCATCCGAAAACACGTGTAATAAAAGGTATATTGAGGGAAAAAAGCACAGAATTGTTGAAAACATTTTTCCGGTCAGTACGCCGATGACTTCGGGCGGCGCCCGTATCCATCGGTTTATAAGCATGAAACAGAAATAACCGCCGCCTGTTATGGCGGCGGTATACTGCCGGATATTTGTATATCCGTCATTGACATCATTTTGTCAATGTTTGGAAGTCGTCATCCCTCTTTAAAAGAAATATATTGCCGATAAGGTAAATACATTATTTTTGAGGTTCAATTCCTTGGCTTTCTTGCCGAGTTCCTGCAATCCCCAATTGTAACGACCTTCGATTTGGAATTTCCAGATTTCGACTCCGCCGCCTAATCCGATTCCCCAATCAAACCGTTTGATGTCGTTTCGGAAATTCTGGAATCCCTTAAAATTCACGGCATATCCGAAATAAGGCCCCACTAATATTACGGGTTTTATTACAGGTATCGGCAATGGTTGCCAACGCAGATTTACCGGAACGGTAAAAAATCCAATCGAATTGTTAGCGCCCTTATTTATAGAGTATAACAGTTCGGGTTGAATACCTAATCCGATTAAGGGGATTTTGAATTGAGCAGCAAATCCCGCTTGCCATGCTGCTCCATCTTTCTTCAAGACCTGATTTTTCGAGTTAAACTCGCTAAAATTTACACCGGCTTTGACGCCAAACCGGAACTGTGCCTGTACGCTTCCAACAAGCAGTACTGTAACTAAAATCAACAATGTTCGTTTCATAAAAAAATACATTTACTTTAATCAATTTAAATTTTAAAAATTATACAAAGGTATAAACAAAAACCGAAAACAAAAGAATAACTGTAAAGAAAAATTAGAAAAATTTCATATTCCTTCGAAAAAAAAATTTGCCAGATTACAATATAGTTCATACCTTTGCGCCCTGAAATTTGTTAAGAAATTTGTTAAATATTATTAAAAAACAGTTTATAATATATGTTAAATCAGTATGAAACCGTTTTCATTATAACTCCCGTTTTATCTGAAACACAGGTAAAGGAAGCGGTAAAAAGATACTTGGACTATATAAGAGACAATGGAGGAGAGATAGTCCACGAAGAAAACTGGGGTTTGCGTAAATTTGCGTATCCTATTCAGAAGAAAACAACAGGATTTTACCATCTTGTTGAATTTAAGGCGCCGGGCGATTTTGTAGAAAAACTTGAGACACAGTATCGTCGTGACGAAAGAATCATCAGGTTCCTTACGTTCCGTATGGATAAACATGCAATTGCGTTTGCAGAGAAAAAAAGAAACGTTAAACAGGATCAGCAACAAGAACAATCTCAAAATCAATAAGTCATGATGATACCGAATGAAGTAAGATATTTGAATCCACTGACAGTGGATGTCAGGAAGAAAAAATACTGCCGCTTTAAAAAAGCCGGAATCAAATATGTAGATTATAAGGATGCGGAGTTTCTCAAAAGATTCCTGAACGAACAGGGAAAAATTTTGCCCCGCCGCTTGACCGGAACATCGTTGAAGTTTCAACGTAAAGTTTCGCAGGCCGTTAAACGTGCAAGACATTTGGCTTTACTGCCTTTTGTAACAGATTTATTAAAATAAAAAAAACACAAGGCATTTATGGAAATTATTTTGAAACAGGATGTCCCAAATTTAGGACAAAAAGACGATACAGTAACCGTCAAAAACGGTTATGCTACAAATTACCTGATTCCTCAGGGATTGGCTATTCTTGCCACTGCTTCGGCAAAAAAAATCCACGCCGAAAACATTCGCCAGCGTGCTCATAAGGAAGAAAAATTCCGTTCGGAAGCGACACAGACAG
Organism: Prevotellaceae bacterium; assembly: GCA_031278135.1. Classification (GTDB taxonomy): domain Bacteria; phylum Bacteroidota; class Bacteroidia; order Bacteroidales; family UBA932; genus JAIRLF01. Next base: position 5,506 of record JAITKY010000044.1, read on the forward strand.
TGAACAGCCTGGAAGTGTTGGATGTGATAAAAATCGGCGCTAAAACAAGTTCGACAGGGAAAATATTCGGGTCGGTAAACAATATCCAGATAGCCGAAGCCCTTACGGAACAAGGTTTTAATATCGATAGAAAAAACATCTCTATCGTTGGCGAAGACAATGTTAAAGAAGTCGGAATTTATGAGGCAGATATCAAAATTTACAAGAATATCCATGCCCAAATTAAGTTCGAAGTTATATCGGAATAGACAGATGCGGACGTCGCCGAAAGTGATGTGATTTACGATTTAATTGCTTCTGCCGGGTTTTCCCTGTTTGTTATCAGCACCTTTCCGCCGACGCACAAGACGATAGCCATAATCAGCACAAGCAATATCGAAATATAGATCCATGCGCTAATGTCTGTCTGTACGACAGAGTTTTCGAGCCAGCGTTTCATTATCAGATATTCGGCGGGAAAAGCAATCAGAGCGCCAATCACCAGCAATGTCAGATATTCTTTAAAGAAAATATAGAGAATATCTTTTATTGTTGTGCCGTTGATCTCTAGGATGTCCTACCTTTTTTCTAGGAGTCTGTCTGGTAACTTGTTCAGAAACAGAAAGAGTAGTAGATGAAACGGACGAAGCAGATGAAGCCGATAAATACTCAACCAACGGTTCAGGCAATTTAAACCTTTATTATAAAGATAATGAATACTTTGATAAATGTTCTCTCATAAGTGGCAGATAGAAAACATACAAAATTTGATAGCGTCCTATTTCAATTGTCATCAATATAAGGAATTGCGAATGCAAATTTGACATCCCATACTTTATCCGTTATTCCGGCATATAGAGCAGGTGTTCGAGGCGTTCGTGTTTTGTCGGGATTTTTGCTCAGAGAACCGTGTGGTCTAATA
>JAITKY010000120.1 GCA_031278135.1 Prevotellaceae bacterium
CTGCAATTTTGAAAAGCAGACGGGTTTATGAGTAAAATCATTAACCGTTTCATGTTCTTTTTGCGTCGAATTTATTCACAGCATCGATAAACGCTTCGACGGAAGCAGTTACGATGTCGGTATTTGCGGCGAAACCGTAATAAACTTTGCTATTGTGTTCGACCTGAATATGAACTTTTCCGACGTCGTCGCTGCCCTTTGTTATCGCCTGGATAAGAAATTCCTGGATATTCATCTGGCGTTTTATAATCTCCTTAACGGCTTTTATCGAAGCATCGATTGGACCGTTTCCCGAAGCGGTGGCTTCAAATTTTTCGCCTGAGATATCAATTCTGATAGTCGCCACTTGTCGCACACGTTTTCCGCACAACACTTGCAGATAGTCGAGTTTAATTTTTTTGGAAACACTGTCACGTTCGCCAGCCAAAGCAAGAATATCGCTGTCGGTGAGACTTTTTTTCCGGTCGGCTAATAATAGGAACTGTTGATATATCTCGTCTAATTTTTCCTGCGAAATGTTTACAATGCCGAGCGTAGCGAAGCGATGCTTCAACGCTGCCCGTCCGCTACGGGCAGTCAGCACGATAGAACTTTCGTCGATACCGACGTCTTTGGGGTCGATGATTTCGTAATTCTCACGGTTTTTGAGAACCCCGTCCTGATGTATTCCCGACGAATGAGCGAAAGCGTTACGTCCGACAATCGCTTTGTTCGGCTGAATGGGCATATTCATCAAAGTCGATACGAGTTTGCTTGTTTCCCAGATGTGTTTTGTGTTGATATTCGTTTCGACATCAAATTCCTTATGGCTTTTGATTGCCATAACAACCTCTTCGAGAGCAGTGTTTCCGGCACGTTCGCCGATTCCGTTAATGGTGACTTCGACCTGACGCGCACCGTTCATCACTCCGGCGAGCGAATTGGCAGTAGCCATTCCGAGATCGTTGTGGCAATGCGTCGAAATGCAGGCTTTGTGGATATTACCGACATTTTCCATCAGATACTTGATTTTGGAAGCATAATCCGAAGGCAGGCAATAGCCCGTTGTGTCGGGGATATTAACAACCGTTGCGCCGGCTTTGATCACGGCTTCGACAACACGTGCAAGATATTCGTTCTCAGTACGTCCGGCGTCTTCAGCGTAAAACTCCACGTCTTCGACATATTTCTTTGCATACTTCACTGCCGCCACAGCGCGTTCGACAATTTCGTCCTGATTGCTGTTCAGTTTGTTTTGGATATGATATATCGACGTTCCTATACCCGTATGTATCCGTTTACGTTTGGCATATTGCAGGGCTTCGGCTGCGACGTCGATATCTTTTTCCACTGCACGGGTGAGAGCGCAAATCGTGGACCATGTAACAGCTTTAGTCAATTCGACCACAGAGTTGAAATCTCCGGGACTTGAGACAGGAAATCCTGCCTCAATCACATCCACACCAAGAGATTCCAACGCTTTTGCTACTTCAATTTTTTCGACAGTATTCAACTGACATCCGGGAACCTGTTCCCCATCGCGCAAGGTTGTATCGAAAATATATAATTTCTCCATCTTTTAGTTATTTTCGGGTCTCAATTTTCTGACAACAGCGCCTGTCCGCCACATTTCACTTTCACGAAGGGACTTCAATTCTTCTTCGAGTTTTTCTCTGTAGTCGGCTTTCGAGTTACTGTCGATCGAACGTTGAGCCTCGTTTCCACTTGCCACTTCTTTGTAGAGTTTTTCGAATACGGGTTTTGTTGCGTTGTGGAATGGCCTCATCCAGTCTAATGCTCCGCGCTGCGCAGTAGTCGAACAGTTTGCATACATCCAGTCCATTCCGTTTTCGGCAAATAGCGGCATTAGCGACTGTGTCAGTTCTTCGACCGTCTCGTTGAATGCTTCCGAAGGTGTATGTCCGTTTTCGCGCAACACTTCATATTGAGCGAGCAGAAGTCCTTGAATAGCGCCCATCAATGTTCCGCGTTCTCCGGTAAGATCGGAATAAACCTCGCGTTTGAAATCCGTTTCGAACAGATAACCCGATCCAACGCCTATTCCCAGCGCAATCACTCTGTCGAAGGCTTTGCCGGTTGCATCCTGAAACACAGCGTAACTCGAATTTAACCCGCGTCCTTCGAGAAACATTCTCCTCAACGACGTTCCCGAACCTTTCGGTGCAACAAGGATAACGTCGATGTCGGCGGGCGGTATGATTCCGGTACGTTCCTTGTACGTAATCCCAAAACCGTGCGAAAAATACAGCGCTTTGCCGGTGGTAAGATGCGGTTTTACCCTGTTCCACACTTCAATCTGTGCAGCGTCCGACAGCAGATACTGAACGACTGTCCCCTTGCTGCATGCTTCTTCGATTTCGAAAAGCGTTTTTCCGGGAACCCATCCGTCGGCGATAGCCTTGTCCCATGTTTTTCCGCCTTTCCGCTGTCCAACAATCACGTTGAATCCATTGTCGCGCAAGTTCAACGACTGTCCCGGTCCCTGCACTCCGTAACCGATCACTGCGATTACTTCATCTCTCAAAACTTCCTTTGCTTTGGAAAGAGGAAATTCTTCACGTGTTACCACATTTTCCTCTACTCCGCCAAAATTCATTATTGCCATAATCTTTTAATCTTATTTAAAAACTTTCTTTTATTACTATTTCGTCAATATTTTTACGTATAAAATGTCTCGGATTCGGCTCTTCGTCGGCTGAATATCCGATTATCAACAGATTCACCGGCTCGAAATTAGCGGGGATATTAAATTCCCGCCTCACGATTTCGGGATCGAAACTGCATACCCACACGCTTCCAAGTCCTAACTCGGTTGCTTGAAGCATGAGATGGTCGGTCACAATACTTGCGTCGATGTCGCCGGAAAGTTTCCGGTCGTGCGGCCGTTGCCAGCATTTGTTTAAATCGGCGCACACGATTATTGCCAGAGGCGCGTCGAACGTCTTCGAACCTTTACGGAGTTTTTCCAATCCTTCATCGCTTTCGACGATAATCAACCGTACAGGCTGATAGTTGCAAGCCGTAGGAGCAAGCCGTCCTGCTTCGAGGATCTTCTGCAACTTTTCCGGCTCAACTTTTTGCGAGGTATATTTCCTCGCCGAAAATCTTTTTGTTACTAATTCTATAAATTCCATCTCTAATAATCTTTTATGACAAGAGTAGTCCATTAAATCATTTAAAATTTAGCGCAAAATTAGTGCAAATTTTAATACGTGCAATTTTTTTTATAAATAAGACTAATCAATCTAGATTTACGACTTTAGATTGGGCTGACGCCGGACCTTGCCGCCGCAGGTAATCTAAAATTGTAAATTGTAAGTCTAAAATCATTTTAAATCGCTTTCAAAGCATTGTTAAAGCCTCCAGTTTTGTAAACTCGGCGTCATACACATACGCAGGCATTGATTCCTGTTCCTCTCCCTGTTCCGGAGACGGAGACAAATGTTCGACCGCTTCTATTGCTGCACAATCAATGCGTTTTTCAATGATTTTAATTTTCGCCAAGTCCTGTTTGCCTTCTTTTTTCATCCTGTCGAACTGCGATATATACTTTGCCTGTTCTGTCATTGCAAGTTCGTCGAGCTCGGTAAATTCGGCCTGTGCGGTCGAATATGTTACAATTTTTTTCGCACAACAGATATAGTTATCCTTCTGGTAAAGATAGACTTCCGGTATTTCCCCGGCAGTCGGCAAATAATATGCCAGAACATCGTAACTGTCCAATTTTTCGAGCTCGGCGGGCGACGGCAAAGAATATTTGCACGCCTGTACTGTGACATAATGATTCCGGACAACGGAGGTAACGGTGCAATTGCCTATGTATCTCGCCAATAAAGCCCGGTCGACTTCGGCCAAATCCGGGTTCAGGTTTTCGACAAGAACCTGCATGCGGGTTTTGCCCTTATACAGTTTTTGATTGCGGTGCAAGCCATTGTTATAACGGCTGATTGCTTCCTGATTCTCGGCAATGATTGTCTCATACCGGTATGTCTTTTCTTTCGTCACATATTCGCCGGCCTGTTCGTCGTATACCTTTTCCCCGCCCGTACGGTTGGCTTCGAGGCGCAAATCGTGACGACCGACGCCCTCCTGGTAACGCTTTTCGTAGCCGTACTTTAATTGACGGTTGAAATGTTCGGCGTGTTTCTCCTGCGAGTTCGACGGAGCACACCAACGGACTATCGGGAACACAACGCCGGCTTTGAACAGGTCGTCCTTGAAAAGGCTGACGATATGGTGTTCCACTTCGACTTCCAGCGGTACGCCCCACCCGTTACGGTCGATGAACCGGAACATGTCGCGTATACAGTCGATGAACAGGTTGGCGTCCTTTTTCAGCGAATAGGCAACTCCGATGCACACGCCCGAACAGACGTCGTACGCATAATACACCATCACCCGTTTGCCCGAATCCATTTTGTGAGGTAAATTGCGGTCGTCGAGCGAGATTTTCGAGAACGAATAGCGCGGCGCATGGCGGTGATAGTGCGGACGGTGAGTATTGTTATAGGCATGGCTGGACATCCGGATAGAATCAACCAGTATACGATTCGACGGCTTGTTGATATAATTATATACCGTCGATTCGGATATCATTATGTACGTCCCCGTTTTTTCGTCGACAAAGTCCCCCCGTTCATACAGTTCGCCCGTTTCCATATCCACTATTTCGATATCGCCCGCGATAAACCGCAGGTAATCCTCGTGAACCCACTTGCTGTAAGGCTTGTTGCCCATCGCATATATCGACAGTATAAGGCGTTCGAGCAGTTCATCTACTTTCTTCGCATGAGCATTACAATAGCCTTTGTGTATCAGGCTGTAATACTTGTTTTTCTTATACTCTTTGTACTTGTCGTAGAGGCTGCGGGCGTTCGAGGGCAAATCGTGGGAATACTCTAACCTGTTCAACTCATTAACAGTCTTTGCTATCGACGACCAGGCGCTACCCGTGCCCCCGCACGACTTCCGCTTTGCTTTAATGCCCGAAAGACGCGTGTTTATTGCATTCAATATCATCGCATTGTGGTAATACGTCTTTTGAACTTCGACCGGCAGGTTGCGCCCGTCGGGAAGCCGGTATTCGGCGAAATACTTCAACGCAGCAGAGTCCGGCTTGATGTGCTTCACAAACTCGCTCTCCGGAGTAACTGCTACCGGGTTGCAACCCGAAATCTCCTGTATCTTTCGCTTATAAGCGTCCGACAACGAACAGTATTCTATCAATGCAGGCGTCCGGCGGCAACCCCGACGAACAACGCGGAAAACTGACTTTTTCGCATAATAATCGTAATTGGATTTCGTTACAACCCCGACTTTTACCAGCCAGCCCGCATTGACGCACAGAACATTATTATAATACTCGAACGCTTCCATTCTAAACTCACTTTCTATTAAGATACTTTATCCGGTACATCTGACGCACCTTTTCTGCCTTAACGCCAGGCGAATTATGGTGAATAGCATTACTCACCGTTACCGTCGTACACTTGCACAGTTTCGCAAGTTCCGTTACCCATCCCTTTTTAAGGGGTTTTTGATAATTTTCTAATTTTGTATTCATTTTTGTATCCGATTAAATTCACACACATATTTTTCAACAGCCCAGTCCGCTATTAGCAGATGGCTGCCGTTGCTCCAAGTGAACACACCCACCCAAAAGCCGTTCCGTTCTTCTATCTCTACAAATTTCAATGCATCTGTACGCCTGTCGTTCAGATTCGTATGAACATACAACGCCCCTTTTTTCAATTCTTCCTTTTTCATGTCAAAAATCAATTTTAATGTCAGCAAACTCTTCCCGCAGTTCTTTCATCAACCGTTCTATCTCGGTTCCCACGCCAGTGTAGACCTTCGCCATTTCTGCAACACTCCTTTCTTCAGGGAAAGGAACCGGCGGGTTTTCGTGCCACCCACAAGGGCGGCTAAGGAAATAAAGCAGCGTCTCTAAATCGTTAATCTCTCTTTTAATCGCCGCTATCTTCCTAAAGTATGCAGCCTTTTTTTCTTCTGTATTCATCTCCTTTACTTTATTGTCAAGTTCAATTATCGTATATTCTTGCCGTGCCGTCAAATGACGGTCTGGAAGTATACCCGTAGCGCAATATCTTACCCATTTGAGTACTTCCTCGAAATATTCGATTACGCCTTTCCCTGTCCTGGCGCTCCACAATTGAAAATTCCTGTCTGTTTCCCAATCTTCTTTCAAGTATTGGAGACAATAATCAGCATGAAAATCAACCTGATTACCCGAAATGTACGTTCCCGAGGGCCTTATCCAATAGTTCATGTCAAATAATTTTTTTGGGTTTCCAATTCCGTTATGCGCCGACTGCGCGCCGCTTTTGTCTCGAATCTCTCGAGAATAGTCCACACTCCGAACTCCTTTGACTGCATAATTGCGTAATTGGTCCGGCCTGTTTTGCCCGGTATGTCGCGTTCGCGAATGAAAATGTAACCGGCTTCCTGCAATTTTAATACGCTTTGTTTATTCATTTTATAAATGTTTTAATTATTATTTAAATGTTTTTTAATCTTATCCGTAGCAAACTGTCTTGCATGAAAAGGGTTTCTACCGTGTATGGGAAAACACCGCCCGACTTGTTAATCTGATTACAAAGCTCTCCCGCTATCTTCGATAGCTCCATAACAGCTTTAAAATCCAGTCCTTCAACATTAAAATCCAGCGCGCGGTCGTCGCCTTCCACATAGAACATACCTATTCGTCCATAGTACTGACCTGATACCCCACTTAATCGGGACTCCACAAAAGGTTTAAAGACGTTTTTTGCAAAATCCATGCGAAAAGCGCTCCAAAATTCTACTGTATTATCTATTTGTATCATAGTTTATTTTATAAATGTGTTATTTAATCCGTCAATCCCAAGCATCCGCCGTTCACGAGCCTCCCCATTCAGTTTCCGCGTCACTGCGTTCGCAACTATCGTACGACCGTACATCTCCGACACAACCCATTGTCCGTGCTGGTTCTTCCAGAACTCCCGCGGATTCCGACGTATCCGCCGACGCACCGAACTGCTTACAACGCTACAACCGCACGACATCAGCAACTTAACATAATTGTACCCCGTCATTTTGCCGAACAAATCAGTCTCAGTCTCCAAGCGTGGAAGGATAAAGCCTATCCAATCGCGATAACGCTTTTCAATCTCAATGAAATAACGACGTATCATCCGGCCCTCTTCGTTGTTCTCCAACATCGCAAGTTCTTTCGCCGTGTCGAGTGTCAGAACGTATTCTTTCGACCGACGACCGCCGGTACTTTTTGCCAAACTTGGCAAAAAGTCCAAGCCTTCTACAAATCCATATTCGTCAATCCTCCTTTCTATCCAACGACTATGCACTGTTTTCACCTGCAATTTCCTATGAAGTAACCTGCTGTTTACTTCCAATCCTAACTCCCCCCGTTCTATCGGGATAATCTCTAATTCTTTCCTTTCCATGTCTATTTTTTTTAAATTTTTAATATTCCAAATTTTCTTACTACTTTTACGCGTTTTTATGAACCGAAATTCGGGGCAAAGATATATCAAATTTTTATATTTGATACTCTTTTTTAATAAAAAAATTAAAAAAAGATATATGTCAAAAGATGTTGGATTGAGAATTAAGAAGTTACGGGAGCAATTAAATTTAACACAAACTGAATTTTCTGACAAAATTTGTGTTAAACAGGCAAATTTATCTCACATTGAAAACAAAGGAACGAAGATTTCATTAGAAATCATCAATAAAATTATATCAAATTTTAATATAAATCCGGAATGGTTATTAACCGGCGACGGTGAAATGTTAAAAACGACATCCGAAAGCCCTACAACGATAAAACAACCGGTTCCGGAAATAATTTATTACAGAGAAACAATAAAAGGAAAGGATATGGAAATAAAGGAACTAAACAGGGAAATAATATCTTTAAACAAAGAAAACGAACGATTGAGGTCCGAAAATGAGATATTGAAAGCCGAGAACGGCACGCTCAAAAAACATGAGATGTATAATATTGAAGATGTTGAATATAATAAAAATATAGGATAAAAAGAAGAAAACCCATTCGAAAATTACTATTCCGGCTTACTTGCCGCCGAATCCGCCGGCAAATTCTGGCACGCAAACATTAAAGACAAATACAGAGAAAAAAAATTTAACTCAAATTAAACCTGTTGCTATCCGAATCGGGAGTGTTCACATGTATTCTAATGTCGGCGTCGGCGGCAGGTAGAGAAACACTGAACGACAAAGACGAACCATAAGACGAGCCAATGAAGCTGG
>JAITKY010000193.1 GCA_031278135.1 Prevotellaceae bacterium
ATTTAGGAGTGTTATTAAAATGATACGTAAACACGAACTGCAGATTATAAATTACTTCCGAAAAGGAGCAACTAACGATAAAGCTGAATGTCTTAACTGTAAAATACAGCGATATATAACAAATAACTACGGACTGAGGGACAAAGATTTCTTCCTGTATCGAATTGCTGGATATTGTTCATAGCACCTCAATAAAAGATTTAGCCCGGAAAATCATAATTCGCAGTTTGTGTTATTTTTTTTATTAATTTTGCGCCGAAATTAATTATATCAATTAGGATGAACACAAGAAGGACATTTTTAAAGAAAGTAGCATTGGGAGGCGCTGTGTTAAGCGTTTCCGGTATAGTCTCGGCAGCAGCTGGCGTTTCGGCAAAGGCATCGAAAATTACTGTAAACAAAGGCGATATCATCTTATTTCAAGGCGATTCGATTACTGATGCGGGAAGGGATAAAGACTCGAAAAATCCTAACACTCCTTCGATGATGGGAAACGGGTATGTGATGTTGACTGCTGGTAGTCTGTTGCATAAATTGGCTGACCGGCAGCCGGTTATCTACAATAAAGGTATCAGCGGCAATAAGGTATATCAACTTGTTGAACGATGGGACGCCGATTGTTTGGATATCAAACCCAATGTGTTAAGTATTCTTATCGGAGTTAATGACTATTGGCATACTAAAAACGGTTACGACGGGACACTGCAAAAATATGAAAGCGACTATCATACATTGATTGAACGTACTCTTACCGCATTGCCTAAGGTGAAACTCGTTATTTGTGAACCTTTTGCCCTTATGGTGAATAACGCCGTGGACAGTTCGTGGTTTCCGGATTTTGACGGATATCGTGAAGTTGCCAAAAATCTGGCTACAGAATTTGATGCGATCTTTGTTCCGTTTCAAAAAGTATTCGACGAAGCGCAAAAATTAGCGCCCGGATCTTACTGGACGGGCGACGGAGTGCATCCCACTTTAGCCGGCGCGCAACTGATGGCTGATGCCTGGATGAAAATTATAAAATCGTAATTTAGTAATGAGAACAGTTTTAAAATACATCTACAACATTATAATATGGTCAGTGTTTATCATCGACGCTGTTATTTTGATGGTTATCAACCTTATTGTTTTTGCAATCACGTATCCTTTCGACACAAAACGGGCAGTCATTCATGCGTTTTCGTACTATTGGGGACTTCATTATCTGTGGTTTAACCCTTTATGGAAAATAGAATACGCGTGCCGTGCAAATATCGATCCGAAAAAATCGTACGTGATAGTCAGCAATCACCAGTCGATGTTCGACATTTGCGTGATATACATGATTCCGCTGATTTTCAAGTGGGTATCGAAGAAAGAAGTATTCAAAATTCCGTTTGTGGGCTGGTTACTGAAACTTCATGGCGATATACTTATAAATCGGGGAACGACACAGAGCACTAAGGAAATGCTTAAAAAAGCCGAAAGTTGGATAAACAAAGGATGCAGCATCTCGATTTTTCCGGAAGGGACACGCTCTGTCGATGGCACGATACACAGTTTTAAGGAAGGCGCTTTTATGATTGCGAAATTGAACAAACTGCCTGTTTTGCCGGTAGTTGTCGAAGGGACAAGGAAGATTTTGCCTCCGGGAAGCAGTCTTTTAGGAGGATGCGCCGTCGTCCGGATACATGTTTTGCCCGAAATAAGCGCCGAAACAGTCGCTTCGCTCAAGACGCGCGACCTGTCCGACTTGCTCAACAAAGTGATGCTCGAAGAACATAAACGTATGGTTCCCGAAAGATATTCCGAAAATAATGAGCCCGAATAATTTCACGACATCATGAGTAAACCGATTCAATTAGACTTGTTTAGCGATTTATATATTAAAAATTCAAAAACAGGAAATTTTTATTCGACGCCTAACGAACTGACGGTATATCGAGCGTCGGCGGGGTCGGGAAAAACCTACACGCTGACTGTAGAATATCTGAAACAGGCTCTTTCCGACGGCTATAACGCTAACAAATTCCGGAACATTCTGGCTGTAACTTTCACGAACAAAGCCACCGACGAAATGAAAGTCAGAATCATAACCACATTGAACAATATTGTTAACGATCGCGACAGCGCAATCAGCGATTCGATATGCAATGAACTGAATATCGACAGGCAAACTTTAAAGAACAGAGCGACAAAAGTTCAGCAGGCAATTTTGCATAATTATTCAAATTTTTCGATATCGACTATCGATAAATTTTTTCAGCGTGTTGTCCATACATTTGTGCGAGAGGCGGGTTTACGTCCGGGTTTCAGGCTCGAACTGGACAGTGAGCGTTTGATGGACGAAACTGTTGACCGTATGATGCTTAATCTTCATAAAAAAGAATTTTTGTATAATCAAGTCTTGAACATCATCGACGAACAGATGGAAAAAGGACGCGCATGGGATATCCGGAGAAATCTAAAAAACAAAGGCTATGAGGTTTTGAAAGAGCAGTTTCGAGCGCTCGACAGTATGTTCCATTCAAAAATCAGGGATACAGCGGTCATGGACAGTTTTACGAAAGAAATGGATAAAATAATCAACTATTTCGAAAAACAACTCACCATAATCGCCGATAGCGCCATTTCCTTAATTGCCGGACACGAAAAAACCGATTTTTATTACGGCAAGAATGGTCCGGTAAATTATTTCTATAAACTGAAAAAAGGCATATACGAAGAGCCGGGTGAACGAGTTGAAAATTTGTTGACAGACGGCAGCGATGAAGCATGGTGCAGTAGCGACGTTAGAAACAAAATCGAAAGAAACGAAACAAAAAACGAAATACTGCTAATTGCCGGTCATCTGACAACATTATTAACTAAAGCCGTAACGTTCTACAAACAAAAGCATCAACAGTATTTTACGGCGAAATGTATAAAAAAGGCTATGGACAGTTTGATTTTTTTTGCCGAAATAGAAGCAAATATACGCGAGATATCAAACGACGAAAACCTTTTGCCAATAAGTGAAACCACTCATTTATTGCAAAAATTGATAAACGAAAATGATACGCCTTTCGTCTATGAAATGACAGGTTCACAATACAATACTTTTATGATCGACGAGTTTCAGGATACATCGGAAGCGCAATGGGAAAATTTTAAGCCTTTGTTGAAAAACAGTCTGTCGGAAGGGCAACATTCGCTTGTGGTGGGCGACGTCAAACAGTCGATATACCGTTGGCGAAACGGCGATTGGAGTATTCTGGCACATAAGATATTCGACGAATTTGGCAACTTCAATGTCAACGAAAAATATCTGGATACCAACTGGCGGAGTTTTCCGAATGTGATTGAGTTCAACAATGCACTGTTTTCCGCTTTGCCGGCTTATATCGAAAATATATATTCGGCATCTGCTGATATTGAAGTAAATACACTAAGTTCCGCCTACAAAAACGCAGAACAGAAAATCTCCGAAACCAACTGTAACAAAGGCGGCTACGTGTCTGTCGCATTGATAAGAGACGAAAAAGATGAAAACAACATAAAAATAAAAGCCAAAGATAAAATATTGGAACAGTTACCGGAGTTGATTATCGATATTCAGGATCGCGGCTACCGTGCAAACGATATAGCAATACTCGTTCGAAAAACCAGTGATGGTCAGGAAATAAGCGACTGTCTGTTGAATTACAAACGAACGTCGGGCGACACAAAACATCATTTCGACATTATGTCGAAAGACGCTTTGATTCTGAAAAAATCGGCGACCGTACAGTTTATAATCTCACTCATGAGAGCGGTGGTCAATCCCGACGACATGGTAAATAACGCTTCGATAAACTGTTTTATTAACAGAGATAATCCTGTGTTCAAATGGGATAATGCGGCAGTTTTGGACGATAATGTGAGAAAAGACCTTTTGGGATTGACGTCATTGTCGTTGCCGGAAGTTTTCGAGCATTTGGTCAGGATGTTCAATTTGGGCGATAATCCTGTCGAAGTTCCTTATATTCAGGAATTACACGATATATTGATTTCGTTTTCGACGAACGAAATATCGGCTGTTTCGTCGTTTGTAGAATATTGGGACGATAAAAGTGATGACATGAAACTGTCGGAAGGACAAACTCCCGATGCAATCGGTATTATCACGATACATCGGGCAAAAGGTCTTGAATTTCCAATCGTTATCATTCCTTTTTGCGATTGGAAGATGAAGCCGGATTATCGCGATACAGTCTGGGTCTGCCCCGAAAAAGAACCGTTCAATCAATTACCGCACGTTTTTGTCAACTACGGAAATGCAATGAAAAACAGTTATTTCAACAAAGAATACAGCAACGAAACAATACAGTCGTTAGTCGATAATCTCAATATGATGTATGTTGCGTTTACAAGGGCAAAAGAAGAGTTGCACATTATGTTGCCTTTGCCGCAACCACCGAAAAATGATAACAGCAATGCGGATGTAATCGGCTCTGCTTCATCAACAATATCGACTTTTTTAGTAAACAGTCGAAATTTTATGAGCGGGAAAATGAAATGCAAACGAACAGGTTATGAAGATTTTTGCTACATTTTGGGCGAAAAACAACGCAAACAGGAAAACAGTGTCAGTGAAGAATTTCCGAAGATATTGATCGAAAACTACAATTCGTCCGCTTTCGACAGGAAGTTGAGGTTAAGGTACGAATCGGAAAATTATTTTCCCGAACAGGAAAGTCCATTGCAGTTGCGAAACTATGGGATCCTGATGCACAAGGTGTTTTCGCTTGTCCATTCGATGAAAGACGCACACATAGCCATCGATCGCGTTGTAAAAGACGGATTAGTCAGAAACGAAGATGTTCCCGAACTCAAACGACGTGTCGAAAAGGCATTACGCTTTGCCGGACAATGGTTTGTCGACGAAAATCCTTACAAAGTTATCACCGAAAAATTCCTCCTTCTGCCGGCGTCGATAAATAAGGGGTTGAGCCGCCGCCCAGACAGGATCATGTTGTCGGAAAATGAAACTGTACTTGTTGATTTTAAATTCGGCACGCTGAAAAAAGAATCTCACAGAATTCAGGTGAAAGACTACATGCAACTGCTCGAAACAATGAAATATCCTAACGTCAAAGGATATGTCTGGTACGTAGATATGGATGCAATTGATGAAATTTTTTAGAAAAAAAGTATTGTATTAGAAAAAAACTGTACCTTTGCGGTCAATTAAAGATTAAAAAAATTATAGAAAAATAAAGTGTTATGTCAGATAAAATGTGTAAAACGGACAAAAAGATTATTAGAAAAATGAATAAGTTGATTTTATTATTTTTGATTGCTTTTTCAGTAATTGCT
>JAITKY010000024.1 GCA_031278135.1 Prevotellaceae bacterium
GACAATCTTAAAATGGATTACGGACGCGTAGAACGTTTGCTTCAAAACAATCGTGATCAATTGACAGAAATAGCACAGAATGGCGGTATCTTATCGGAAATAGTCCCTAAATTTTCTATTAAACATTTACTTGACCGCAATAATTTTGCTTCACTGTTATTTTACATGGGAATGTTAACTGTCGATAAAATAGAGAAAGGTTTGTTACGGTTGAAAATTCCAAACTATTCTATTGGGACTGTATTTTGGGAATATATTAAACAACTGACAGCTGACTGTAATCCTGACGTTCTGATAGATATGAAAGAACAGAGAATAGCGATGAGAGAACTTGCTTACAGCGGAAACCCGCATTTGTTTATCGAATGTATCAGCAAAAATATTTTCCGTCGTTTATCGAACCGCGATCTGATGAATTTTGATGAAAAATATATCAAAATAATTCTGCTAAACAGTTTGTTTCAAAGCAATCTGTATGTTACTATCACAGAGTTGGAAGTAGAACTGGGTTACGTTGATATTTACATGCAACGCAGTCATTTATTGCCCGATATTCCTTACGAATGGGTTTGGGAAATCAAATACGTCAAAAAAGAAGACGCAGACAACGAAAAACGCAATATCTTAGACGAAAAACGTAAAGAAGCGTGTGTCCAACTCGGAAAATACCGTAATTCGGCTATGTTTGTCGGTCGTAACGATGTCCGGTATCTTTCGGTGATTTTTATTGGTAAAGATAAATACGAAATAGAAGAAATTTAATTTCAAAATATCCATTATACGATGATTTTCATGTTTTTACAACAAAATAATTTGTGATTCCAAAATTTTGTATAAGTTTGCACCGTTATCTTTTGTTATTATGATAGAAAATTCGACAAGTACAATGGTGAGAATTGCTGCGAACAGCGGGCTTATTTTGGGGTTCCTTTTGATTGTTTCACAGATAATAAGCATTATGATCGGAACATCTTTATTTATTGCAGCAGCGTATATTACGGGAATTATTTGCTCAACACTCGTTTACAGAAGCTACCATCACTTAGACGACGGGACGCTAAGTTATGGACGATCATTGATTTTTGGTATCCTTACTTCGGGGTTTACTTTTGTTATTGTAGCAATATATCTGTACATACAGATTTCGATCAGTCCCGACGAGTTTCTGGACACCTTTAATAAGATATTGAAAAGTATAAAAGAACAGGGATATGAGGTGTCGGGCATTGATGAAAACCTGATATCAAATCCTTTTTTTCTGATTGCTTCGTATTTGATTACGGGTTTATTCACAGGTTTGACAGTTGCTTCGATCACTTCGATATTCACTAAGAAAAAAAAATGATATGGACATTTCAATAATTATACCGTTGTATAATGAGGAAGAATCTGTTCCTCACCTGATTGAATGGATTGAGAAAGTTATATCCGAGCATGGATATTCCAGCGAAATCATAATGATAAACGATGGGAGCAGCGATTCGTCGTGGGAAGTCATCGAAAAACTCGCCGGTAAAAACAGCAATATCAGAGGCATAAGTTTTCGACGTAATTACGGGAAATCTGCCGCACTTCATTGCGGATTTCAGGCAGCACAGGGAGATGTTGTTATCACTATGGATGCTGACTTACAGGATAGTCCCAACGAAATTCCCGAACTCTACAAGATGATAAAAAACGAAAACTACGATCTGGTTTCTGGCTGGAAAAAGAAACGGTACGACAATACATTCACCAAAAATATCCCTTCGAAAATCTACAACGCCACAGCCCGTATAATCTCCGGCGTCAAACTTCACGACATGAATTGCGGATTGAAGGCTTACAGAAAAGACGTTGTGAAATCGATAGAAGTATACGGAGAAATGCACCGGTATATTCCCATAATCGCTAAATGGGCAGGATTTTACAATATCGGGGAAAAAGTAGTGGAACATCGGGCAAGGCAGTACGGAACAACAAAATTCGGACTTAACCGTTTCATTTACGGTTATCTCGATTTGCTTACGATAATGGTTATCTCCAAATTCAAGAAAAGTCCGATGCATTTTTTCGGAACAGTGGGAAGCATAATGTTTTTTCTTGGTTTTTTGGCGACAATATGGCTGGGCATTTACAAAATCTATTGCCTGTCGAAAGATATACCCGCAATTTTGGTCACCAACAATCCGTATTTTTATATCGCCCTTACGGCTATGATTTTAGGAACGCAACTGTTCCTCGCAGGGTTTTTAGCCGAACTTATATCACGCAATTCATCGGAACGGAATAATTATTTGATAAATAAAAAAATATAAAACATATTATGGCAAAATTTGAAACTAAGTATCTGGGTAATTTACGAACTGAAATCACACATTTGCAATCGGGAAACACTTTGATAACCGACGCTCCTCCCGACAATCACGGAAAAGGCGAGTTTTTCTCTCCTACCGATTTACTTGCATCGGCATTGGGCAGTTGTATCCTGACCATCATGGGAATAGCCGCAGAAACTCACGGGTTCAGCATCGACGGCGCTACAATGGAGACAACAAAAGTAATGGCATCGAATCCACGTCGTGTAGCGGAATTGACAATCACAATCACTTTTCCTCACAGCAACTATTCCCCGAAGGAGTTGAAAATCCTCGAAACCAGCGCGAGAGAATGTCCTGTTGCCAACAGTTTGCATCCTGACCTCAAGCGGACAGTATCGTTTATTTTTAAAAAGTAGAGCGATGTTACGGAAAATATGGGGCGGTCTGACGGGTTTGATTTTTCCCGATTTTTGCGAAGTCTGCGGAACACCACTTGTACGTGGGGAAAGATATATTTGTTTGTCGTGTCTTTACAAAATGCCGCGTACACAGTTTTGGGAAACGGAGGATAACGAAATCGAAAAACTGTTTTGGGGCAAAATAAATATCGAACACGCCTGTTCTCTGTTCTATTTCCGCAAGGGTAGCGATTACCGTCCCATGATACACCGGCTGAAATATAAAGGCAAGTATAACATCGGATTACGACTTGGCGAAGAATTGGGCGTCTGTCTCGGAAATTCTTTGCTTTACAGCGACATCAGCATGCTTGTGCCTGTACCCCTGCATCCTGCAAAAGAAAGATTGAGAGGATACAATCAAAGCGAATATATCGCTTACGGCATCTCGAACATAACGAATTTGCCGCTGGAAAAAAGAAATCTCATACGTACGAAATACACTCAAACACAAACACGTAAAAATGCAGCCGAACGGTGGGAAAATGTCCAGTCGGTTTTCGATGTAAGAGATAAATCTCGATTTAACGGAGAACATATCTTACTGATTGACGATATCATAACAACCGGCTCGACAATCGAATCCTGCGCATCAACTATCATGAACAGCAGTACATGCAGGGTCAGCATCGCTTCGATAGGATATGCTTCGAATTACTGTTAACAATACATATTTGATGAATAGAATTATTAATAAAGAGTATTTTTCGGCTAATGTTGTAAAATTTGAAGTGGAAGCGCCTTTGATTGCAAAAGCCCGTAAAGCAGGGCATTTTGTAATTGTCCGGACAGGCAAAAAAGGCGAACGTGTTCCGCTTACCATTGCCGGTTCCGATCCGGAAAAAGGAACGATTACGCTTGTGGTTCAACAAGTGGGCGTTTCATCTACAAAACTTTGCGCTTTGAACGAAGGCGATTACATCACCGATTTGGTTGGACCTCTGGGTAAAGCGACGCATATCGAAAATTTCGGTACAGTCGTCTGCGCTTGCGGCGGAGTGGGAACAGCGCCAATGTTGCCAATTGTTAAAGCCTTGCACGATGCGGGCAACCGTGTGATTACGGTTCTTGCCGCACGTAGCAGAGAATTGATTATCATGGAAGAACAGATGAAAAAAATGTCCGACGAACTGATAATCATGACCGACGATGGCTCGTACGGGAACAAAGGTTTGGTAACCAATGGCGTCGAAATGGTTATCCGCAGAGAAAAAGTGGATAAGTGCGTAACAATCGGTCCTGCCGTGATGATGAAATTTGTGAGCCTTTTGACAAAACAGTACGATATTTCAACGATTGCATCGCTGAATACTATAATGGTCGATGGCACGGGAATGTGCGGAGCATGTCGTGTGACAGTCGGAGGCGAAACAAAGTTTGTTTGTGTTGACGGTCCCGAATTTGACGCTCATCAGGTTGATTTCGATGAAATGATGACACGTCTCGGAGGTTATCGCGACATCGAACAGTCGGAGATGTATAAAGTTGAACACAAATGCAAAGCCGGATGATTTACAATTTATGATTTACAATTTATGATTTACGATTTACTTTCGTGCGTAAGCAACAATCTAAAATCTTTTTTGATTTGAATTATGGAACGAAGAAGCGAAACATGGCGCATCGAGTTGCGCAGCATGATAAAAGCAAAGGAGCGGACTGATATTCCACGTGTCCACATGCCGGAATTAGATCCTGGAATACGCAGTCGCAATACCGAAGAAGTTAATTTGGGATTGACGGCGGAAATGGCTGTTAGCGAAGCGCGTCGCTGTTTGGATTGTCCCAAGCCGAGTTGTATCGAAGGGTGTCCGGTAGAGATTGACATTCCTTCGTTCATCAAAAACATCGAGCGCTGCAAATTTCTCGAAGCCGCCAAAGTGTTGAAGGAAACTTCGGCTCTTCCTGCCGTTTGCGGACGAGTGTGTCCACAGGAAAAACAATGCGAATCGAAATGTATCTACATTAAAATGAAGAAAGAGGCTGTAGCGATCGGTCATCTCGAACGTTTTGCCGCCGATTACGAACGTCTCAGCGAGCAAATTTCGATTCCCAGAATTGCTCCTGCCAACGGGATAAAAATCGCGGCAATCGGGTCGGGTCCTGCGGGGCTGTCGTTTGCCGGAGACATGGCGAAACTCGGCTATTCGGTTACTGTTTTTGAGGCTTTACACGAGATTGGCGGTGTGTTGAAATACGGTATTCCGGTTTTTCGTTTGCCGAACGAAATAGTCGATGTCGAAATCGACAACCTGCGTTCTATGGGTGTCAAGTTTGTGAATAACTGTATTGTAGGAAAGACTGTCGGTATTGACGATTTAAAAGACGAAGGGTTTCGTGGAATTTTCACAGGCAGTGGAGCGGGATTACCACGTTTCATGAAAATCAAAGGAGAAAATCTGGTAGGAGTGATGTCATCAAACGAATATCTCACACGTATTAACCTGATGGACGCCGGCAATCCCGAAGCCGACACTCCTGTCCTGACGGGCAAAAAAGTGGCTGTCATCGGAGGAGGAAATACGGCGATGGATTCGGTCAGGACGGCTCGCAGGCTGGGCGCCGAACATGCAATGATTGTTTATCGCCGTTCGGAAGACGAGATGCCTGCACGTCTCGAAGAAGTGAAACACGCTAAGGAAGAAGGCGTCGAGTTTATGACTTTGCGCAATCCAATCGAATATCGCGGCAACGAACGCGGACGCGTCACTCACATGCTGTTGCAGGTCATGAAACTTGGCGAGCCCGACGCTTCAGGCAGACGGTCGCCGGTCGAAGTTCCCGGAAAAACGGAATTGATCGAAGTCGATGAAGTAATTGTCAGTGTTGGCGTGTCGCCGAATCCGTTGATTCCGGCCTCCGTCAAAGGGCTGAACGTCAGCAAATGGGGAACGATCGTAGTAAACGAAGAGACTATGCAGTCAGATATTCCGATGATTTTTGCCGGCGGCGACATCGTACGTGGCGGCGCTACCGTGATTCTTGCAATGGGCGACGGTCGACGGGCCGCCAAAGCAATGGACAAATGGATTAAAGAAGTTATGATTTAAGAGCTTTACAACGATGAAAACACTTTTGATTGTTGGATTGGGAGGCGGATTGGGAAGTATGTTGCGATATCTTGTAACATACTTCGTCACAAGCCGAATTACACATCTTACTCGTTTTCCTGCTATCTTCGGGACGCTTGCAGTGAATTTTGCAGGTTGTTTGCTTATCGGCGTAGCGATAGGATTATCCGAACGTTACGAATGGTTTTCTCCGCAGATGCGATTGTTCGTTGCCGCGGGAATATGTGGAGGATATACTACTTTTTCGGCGTTCGCATACGAAAATATTAGCCTGATACGAAACGGAAACTGCCTCGTAAGCCTTATCTACATCAGTGTAAGTGTCGTTATCTGCCTTTTCGCAACTTATATTGGTTTTGCAATTGTGAATCAGAATTGTCGAAATTAAAAAAATGAACAGAATTGTCGGTGTGTCTTTGATTAATTCTGCTCATCTTTTAAAAATGGAAAATTAATAAGGTATAAAAACAGTACCTACCGCAGGGAGGACACTTTATTAATCGTATGCTTAGTATACGGATTATCAATCACATATCTGTTATTAAGTCCCGCAGGGACGCATAGACACCTCACGAAAAAAAACGACACATAAACCGTATAAAAATGATTAAAAAAATAGATAGGGTGCATTTCAAATTGTCGTAAAAGTATTACTTTTGCAAAAAAATATTAAACATTAGTAAGATATGACAAAAGCAGAATATTTGGCGATAGCAGCCAGTCGTTATGAAGAGTTAGAAGCACTGAAAGTGAAGGATAATTTTTATAATTACGAAAAATTATTCGATCAAATATGGCAGGATTTAGGGCGTTTGTATTTGGAAAGCTCATTGAACGAGAAGTCTTCAACAAAAGACCGACGAAAAGAATGAAACTATCCGGACAACGATGGAGTCGAAAGGGGGGCTGAAAAATATGCTCCGATTGCGGGTATTATTCTTGAATAAACAGTGGTCGAAGGTAATAGATTTTCTGAAATTCCTGGCGAAAGTGGCCACTTAGACGAGGGGGCGGGGCGACAATTTGAAATGCCACCCAAGCGACTAAAAATTTTTGTTGTATTAGGAAAAAAGTATTACCTTTGTATTTATTTTTACAATAATTAAATATTATGGCAGAAGAAGATGATGATATAGCCAAAACGGAAGAATCTGATG
>JAITKY010000205.1 GCA_031278135.1 Prevotellaceae bacterium
CCAGTTTTTGTTTTTTTGCGGCGGATAGAAAATATTTTTATACTTTTGCAAAAAATTTTTTGATAATAATTATAAAAAAGAATTGACATATTAAAGTATAAGTAATGAATGAGACAGTAAACATTAAAGAACTGAATGAGAAGATACAACGGGAAAGTTCTTTTGTAGAGATGATAAATCTCGAAATGAGTAAAGTTATTGTAGGACAGAAACATCTATCCGAATCGCTTCTTATTGGAATGTTGTCCGACGGGCACATACTTTTGGAAGGAGTGCCGGGATTGGCGAAGACTTTGGCGATTACAACGCTGTCGAAAACTATCAACGCAAAATTTTCACGAGTACAGTTTACGCCCGATCTTTTGCCGGCCGACCTTATAGGGACGCTTATTTACAGCCAAAAGACAGAAACCTTTTCGGTGCGTCAGGGACCGATATTTGCGAATTTTGTTTTAGCCGACGAAATCAATCGTTCTCCGGCGAAAGTGCAAAGCGCTCTGCTTGAGGCTATGCAGGAACATCAGGTTACTATCGGCGACAATACTTACAAACTTCCGCAACCATTTTTGGTTATGGCAACGCAAAACCCTATCGAACAGGAAGGAACATATCCTTTACCCGAAGCGCAGGTCGATCGTTTTCTGCTGAAAGTTGTGGTTACATATCCCGAAAAGGCGGAAGAAATGCAAATCATTCGTCAAAATATAGCGGGAGGACTTCCTCAATCTCAACCTGTTGTCAATCCCGAACAGATTATTCGCGCACGCGAGATTGTCCGTGAAGTTTACATGGACGAAAAAATCGAACGTTATATTGTTGATATTGTGTTTGCGACACGTAATCCCGACGACTACAAGTTGAATAAAATCACACCACTGATTTCGTATGGAGCGTCGCCGCGTGCAAGTATCAGTCTGGCAATAGCATCGAAAGCCTACGCCTTCATCAAACGCAGAGGATATGTTATTCCCGAAGATGTGCGGACGATTTGCTACGATGTTATGCGACACCGTATTGGTCTTACTTACGAAGCAGAAGCCGAAAACGTTACGACTGTCGATATTATTACGTCGATATTGAACGCAGTAGAAGTGCCGTAGATGATGAAATTAAAGGAATTATTAATCAACACGGGAGTTCTCGGAATATCCGGTAACGACGATATTGATATTTCCGGATTAAGTTTCGATTCGAGGAATATTTCGTTGAATTTCATGTTTTTTGCTATCACAGGGGCAAAAGTCGATGGTCACAGTTTTATCGATGCCGCAATCGCAAACGGCGCAAAAGCTGTTGTGTGTGAGATATTGCCTGAGATTAGAAACGAAAACGTCTGTTATATAAAAGTAAAATCATCGGGACACGCATTGGGTGAAATCGCAAACATATTTTACGGCGAGCCGTCGAAAAAACTTCGATTGATCGGAATCACAGGCACAAACGGGAAAACCACCACAGCAACCCTTTTGTACCGCCTGTTTAAGGATTTAGGATACAAAACTGGACTGCTTTCGACAATCGCAATATACATCGACAATCGTGAAATCGAAACCACACATACAACCCCCGACGCCATCACAATTAACAGTGTATTAAGCAAAATGGTAGAATGTGGATGCGATTACTGTTTTATGGAAGTGAGCTCACATTCCGTCGTGCAAGGGCGAATTGCCGGATTGGAGTTTAAAGGCGGAATTTTTTCGAATATCACTCACGATCACCTTGATTATCACATAACTTTCGACGAATACATCAAAGCAAAAAAAGGATTTTTCGATTCGTTGGGCAAAGACGCTTTTGCGCTTGTAAATACCGACGACCGAAATGCTAAAATCATGGTACAGAATACT
Source organism: Prevotellaceae bacterium (assembly GCA_031278135.1). Taxonomy (GTDB): domain Bacteria; phylum Bacteroidota; class Bacteroidia; order Bacteroidales; family UBA932; genus JAIRLF01. The sequence continues at coordinate 1,851 of JAITKY010000205.1, forward strand.
AAAGCCAGAGTAAAAACGTATGCACTTATGTCGCCTGCGGATTTTATGTGCGGACTTGTGGAATATTCGTTCGAAGGCATGCTCCTGCATATCGACGGAATGGACATCTCGGTGAATTTTGTAGGACGATTCAATGTAAGTAACTTGCTCGCTGTATATGCCACTGCTGTGCTTTTGGGCGCCGAAAAAAACGAAATCCTGAAGGAACTGAGTAAAATGACGCCTGTCGCAGGACGGTTCGACAGTGTCAGATTACCCTCGGGAGCCATTGCGATAATCGATTATGCTCATACGCCCGACGCTCTCAAAAATGTTCTGGACACAATAAACGACATCCGGCGTTACGATGGAAAACTTATTACTGTTGTCGGCTGCGGAGGAAATCGCGACAAAACAAAACGTCCGGAAATGGCGCGTATCGGTGTAGAAAACAGCGATAAACTGATTCTCACTTCCGACAATCCGCGTTTCGAAAAACCCGGAGATATTATCGAAGATATGAAAGCAGGTCTGGACTCTGCCCAGCTGTCGCAAACGCTGTGCATCGTCAATCGGAAAGAAGCCATCAAAACAGCGTTGGCGATTGCAAATAAAGGAGATATAATCCTAATTGCCGGGAAAGGTCACGAAAATTATCAGGAAATCGAAGGCGTCAAACACCATTTCGACGACAAGGAAATTGTATTGGATTTACAATCGTAACTTACGGTCTTATCATCAACATCCGGCTTGTGACGTTGTTGATTTCCAGGTTATGGATATACAGAATATAGATATCCGGATAGAAAGTAGAAGTGTTGATATGCAAGGGACCATGCTTTATGTCGAACTTTCCGGAATACAATAAAAGTCCTTTTCGCGAGTACAGCGCTACTTTATATTTTCCAGTGGTTACAATATTTTCGGGCGGGTTTTCCACTGTGACGTCGGAAGTATTCACTGACACGCTGGTTTCCATTGCGTTTTTTGAATACGTCATTTGCAGTTTTTCGTCAACATCGGTATCGACGGACAGATACGCATTTCCGACAGTGATTGTTCCGGGTTCGTTCTGTACAGTGATAAATTCATTGTTATAATGTTGAATAACAAATGTTTTATCTAACCGTAGAGTATAGTCGCAATCGTACTTACATACACTTATTGAGTGAGTTATGGGAGGATTGGGATTGATGTCGAAAACAACCTCCTGTCCGATAGCGATCTCCTTGTTGTGATTCCATATGAAGCCCAACAGTTTGGCATTGTCCATTACGTGTTTGCATTTTAAAATGTCTTCGTCGGCAATTGTTTTTATATTAACGGTTTTGGCTATCATTTCGTATTTTGTGGTGACTTCGTTGTATTGAATATCGATGTCGATATCGATACGCGGCATAATCGTGAGCGCTTTTTTGACGGTGAGCATTCCCAAGTCTGTAGTTATCGTAGCATTGATGTAACCATTTAGTTCTCTGTTGATTTCGGATGAAACGACCTCAATGGTGTTCACTGTCGAATTCATTTCGACCAAACCCGAATACGTCCATTCTACCGCCGACATATTGGGAGGCATATTCACTATCTCAAACGAAGTTCCAAGAGGAGAAACAGTGTCACGGCCAACGATTTGGCATTTGCAACTGTCGATCCATTCGATAACCGGATTCACTTTGCTGTAAATCGTCAAGCCCGAATTTACGTTTATAGGGCGCGTGTCGGCATGGGTTGTAATTCCTGCTAATACAGGATTTTGCTGGCTGTCGCGAACGACGAGAGGACCTCCGCTGTCGCCTTTTCCGCCCATGCCGGTTGCAGTGTCGCCTATCGAAGCAATAGTGTTGCCGGAAAGTATCGATGCGTGGTAAATGACATTGGCTTCCTCATGCGATATTATTTTCACATCTACAGCCCTGAGTCTCAATGATTGAGCCGATGCGTCGGGAACTGTTCTGCCCCATCCGTAAACGACGGCTTTTGTTCCGGGAGCATATAATGATTCGTCGGCACACGATTTGTAATCAATTGATTGGATATTTTTGCCGAAATTCAGAGGCTCCGACAGTTCGAGTAGAGTTATATCCCTGTCGGGATGGGAGATAACCCTGTGAACCCTGTGATATTGTCCGGCGTATTCGGATGCGCTTCCAGCATGTACTTCTAAATGATCGTATTCATAATCAGGCAAATTGTGTGATGCGGTGAGTACAAGATTTTCGGAAATGACAGTTCCCGAACGGTCTAATATTTTTACACCGGCGGAGTTAACGATTCTCATGTTTACCGTCCAGGGAGCGTTCTTAATATCAATTTCTTCGCCACCGATTATTTTAGTTTGTGAATAAAACGGAGAAAATATAAAAACAAAAAATATCAACAAAAAATATTTCATGATAAACAACTTTTTTTTAGGATTTTAGATACGGGGGAGCGAGAACAAATCCCCCGAATCTTAATCCAAATTTTTATAAAAAGAAGTATCCACTTAAATGAACTCTCTTAAAAAACATTTTATAACTCTGCAAAAATTAACAAACTAATATGCCATTTTGTTTTTATATTGATTTTTATGTATAAATTTGATCGATTATATTATTCTGTTTATATGCAAAATACAATAAAAAAAACGTTCAAAAATGATTTTTTTATTGGAAATCGAATAAAACAAGTATATTTGCTCTCACAAATATGATAAAATTAAAAAAAATGTTACGTGAATTAGGTAAACAAAACAGTATCCTCAATCGCTTCATTGCCGAAATGAGGGACATTAACATTCAGAAAGACAGTATGCGTTTTCGCAGAAATCTTGAACGTGTCGGCGAAATTTTCGCTCACGAAATCAGCAAGGAATTGGACTACGAACTCGTTCAGGTTCAGACGCCTCTGGGCATTGCGGATGTCGCTCTTCCGAAAAATAAAATGGCGCTTGCTGTGATTATCAGGGCAGGATTGCCATTGCATCAGGGGATGTTGAATTATTTCGACACTGCCGACAATGCTTTTATTATGGCAAACCGTAAGTATGGCAAAGACAATAAGTTCTCGATGCAAATCGAACTCATTTCGTGTCCTTCGCTGGATAAGAAAGTGCTGGTCATCTGCGAACCTATGTTAGCCACAGGCGAATCGATCAATTTGGTTTACAATGTGTTGAAAAAGAAAGGTCAGCCTTTGCACACGCACATTGTTGCTCCGATAGCGAGCCGCGACGGAGTGGATTATATTATCCAACACATGTTTCCCGAAGATGTAACTCTCTGGGTTGGCGCTATTGACGAAGAACTTACTCTCAAATCGTACATCATCCCTGGACTTGGCGATGCCGGCGATTTGGCGTATGGTAGTAAAGCATAGATTTTTACAGGTAGATGTCTGAACAATTTATAGTTTGCCTGATTGAAAATCCTGTTTGGGGATATATCTTGCAGCCGGTTCTGGTTCGGGAAACAGAATATGACGCACTGCAAATCTGCGAAATTATTGAAAACGAATCGTCGTGTTATGCGTCGCTTACCGCCAAACAGAAGGCTATAGTTGCTCATTACGGAAAATATACCGAAAAGACTTTGATGAAAAACTTTTCGAAAGAAAAATATATTAACGATTTCCGCGAAAAAATTACACCTCAAAAGATTGAGCATTTTATACGTCCGGTTATCGAATCGAATCATCGAAAAATCGTCGCTTTAATCAGAGAAGCAAATATTCCGGTTTATTTCCGCGAACGGATGAAAACCCGTAATTTGCACGATTCGAACAGAATATCGGTGTCGGCGGTCGATTCAGACATTATTTTTAATTTCTTCAAAGAGGATTCCGGAGACCTGATTTATTATATCCAGGTCAAATCCGAAAACGGGATTATCAATCTGAAATCGAATTTTTTTGCCGTCGTATGTAACGAACCGGCGATTGTGGTACTCGACAATAAATTGTTTACGTTCAATGATATTGACGCTAAAAAATTGCAGCCGTTCATCACAAAGAATTATATCCGGGTACATGCAGCATCGTATAAGACATATCTCGAAAAATTTGTTGTCAACTGTGTGAAAAAATACGAGGTAAAAGCCACAGGATTAGAAATAAACGATGTCGATCCTCAAAAACGGGCATTGCTGAATCTGATTTGCAATTTGAATATGTCACCTGTTTTGCATCTGAGTTTTAGATACAACAGAAAGGTTTTTCAACCGGATGATTTTTCGACGCAATATATCGTTTACACTGAAGACAGGTTGTGGGACACTGTTATCAATCGCTATCGTCGTGATAAACAGTGGGAAAACTTGATTATCGACTTGTTGCTGGCAAACGGACTGAAACAGTCGGACGGCTGCAATTTTTACGCCGAGACAGATGAAAACGCTGATTATACTGGAAAAGTAAGCGCAATCATCAATTGGATACGTTCGCACAGCGCTGTGATGAAGATGTTTGAACTTTCGCAGTCGATATATAAAAAAACTTATTACACCGGTAAAATTGAGACTGTTACGCATATCGGCAGAAAACAGGATTGGTTCGATGTGCACTGTATGGTGGTTTTCGACAATTTCAAGATACCGTTCAGCAATTTCCGCAATTACATTCTTGAGGGCATTCGCGAATATGTGTTGCCCGACCAAACGGTTGTTATTCTGCCCGATGAATGGTTTGCTTACTTTCAGGATATCATGTATTTCGGGAAAAAATCGGGAGACAATATCCGTATTGATCGGTATCATTTCAAATTGCTCGACACTTTTAATACATCGGAAGAAATGGCTGTCGAAAACTTTGATTCTTACGAAAATATCCCCGTACCCGCCGAAATTCAATGCGAACTGTATAATTATCAGAAAAAAGGATTTTTGTGGTTGGTACATCTCTACAAAAACAAATTTGGCGGATGTCTTGCCGACGATATGGGACTCGGAAAAACGCTGCAAACGATTGTACTTCTGCAATATATTGCCAACGAACATGGCACTGAACATCCTGTGTCGCTGATTGTTGTGCCCACTTCGCTGCTGTTTAACTGGCAAAATGAGTTGAAACGTTTTGCGCCTTTGTTGCGCGTATATCCTTACGCTCGACGCAACAGGTTGAAGGATAAGACTACGGTCTCTGTTTTTTCGCACTACGACGTGATAATCACCACTTATGTGACGCTCCGGAACGATATTGACATATTCGCTTCCTTCATGTTTCATCATTTGATTCTCGACGAAAGCCAATATATTAAAAACCCTGAATCGCAGACGTATAAGGCGGTACGAAAGGTTACGGCGCAATATAAACTCTCGCTGACCGGTACGCCTGTCGAAAATTCTCTCACCGACTTATGGGCGCAATTCAATATTATCAACGAAGGAATGTTGGGGAGTTATTCTTCGTTCAAAAAACGTTACATCAACCCGATCAAGCAAGAAAACGAACAGCAGGAACAGGCTTTATTACGTATAATACAACCGTTTATGTTGCGCCGTACAAAAAGCGAAGTCGCTCCGGAACTGCCTCCGCTCACCGAAGAAACAGTCTATTGTGACATGAGCGACGAACAGTCCGAATATTACGAAATCGAAAAAAGTAAAATCCGTAATAATCTGATTTCCGGCGAATTTATAGCCGATCCTCAAAAAATACAGTTTATCGCTCTGCAAGGTTTGACGCGGTTGCGATTGCTTGCAAATCATCCCCGTTTTGTCGATGAAGACTACACGGGCAGTTCGGGAAAATTCGAACAAGTGATTATGTATATCGAAGGATTAATTGCTGAAAACCACAAAGTGTTGATTTTTTCGTCGTTTGTGCGGCATTTGAGTCTTTTTTCCGAATATTTCGACAGTCAGAATCGTAAATATGCGTGGTTGTCGGGCACAACTGTCGATCGTGAACACGAAATCTCCCGGTTCCTCAATGAGGATGACATCAATTGTTTTTTTATCTCGTTAAAAGCCGGAGGGGTAGGGTTGAATCTCTCTGTTGCCGATTATGTTTTTATTCTTGATCCATGGTGGAATCCGGCAGCCGAAATGCAGGCTATCAGTCGTTCACACCGCCTCGGACAAAGCAAAAATGTGATGGTTTACCGTTTTATTTCTACGAAAACAATCGAAGAAAAAATCCGCCATCTACAGGAAAGTAAATCAAAATTAGCCGATAAATTTGTCACGTCCGCCAATCCTTTGAATATTATGAACAAAGAAGAAATCGAAGAACTGTTTGAAAATTGAGGCTCTGGAAAAATACGATAGACGTTTCGGAAAATACGGCAAAAAAACAGAATCCACGATATTTCGTGTGATGCTGTTTTGCCTTCCATTCCGGAATAGTCGGTAAAGATACTCAAATCGCTATTCTGTACTTGCACTATTTGTTTTCATTTTCTTATTTCGCAGAATAGTACGTACCTGTTCGACCGACAGTTTCGTAAAAAGAGCAATGGATTCCGCTGGAAAACCATTTTCGGCAAGACTTAAGACAACTTCTGCTTTACCTTCTGCTTTACCGAGAGCAATACCTTCCATTCTGGAATAGTCGGTAAATATACTCAAATCTCTGTTCTGTTTTAAACTTTCTCTGTATTCTTGCATTTCTTTTGGGTTTAATTTATTTGTTCTTAAAATATTATCGTATAAATTTTTAAAGAAATCGTCCTTTATCTCCTTTGGACATTCTGTTAATGTTTTCGCATATTTAAATGTATATAACCAATAATCCAATGTCGTTTTTAACTCTGCCGGGGTCTTGTTGAAGCGGGTTAAATCGACGAACAGGATATTTATTATGTCCGAAGCAATGTTTTTTGTTATTGAACTAATCAAACATAGCCGGTCAACCACGATATTCTTATACTTTGCACTTTTACTTGTGAACATCGGAAAATTAGTGATTGCAATAACATATATCGCTTTCATTTCGTAATGCCACGGAACCATTTTTTCGCCATCGCCGCCCTGCTTGACGCCTCGCCGCGGAACCTGCATACCTCCCGCACGAAGAATATAAACAGCCAACCTGTTTATGAAATTCATCGGACGGGCAAACTGCATCTCTACAATGAAATATTCTTCTGTGTTTGTCCTGCAATAGACATCAACTATAGCATGCCGGTCTTCTTCCTTATCGCCTGTAATTTCTACGCTCAGAAATGTTATCGATTCAATACGTTCTTTGCGTTCTTTACGTTTTTTGGACATCACTGCATTCAAAAATGATATCACAGCCTCTTCATTGTCATGAAATGTTTTCTTGAATCCGAAATCCGTTTTCAGATCAATAAATATCCCTTTGTCGTCGGATTCTTCCGTTTTGTCTATATTTTCATCATCTTCTGCCATAACGTTTAATTACTGAAAAATACAGATGCAAAGGTAATACTTTTTTCCGAAATACATTATAATCCTGCAAAAAGCATTGTGAAAAATGCAGATAACATTATGATATATAGCAAGGTCGAAAATAGAGTTGCGTATTAAATAATTTATTGTACCTTTGAGCCGATAAAATTTTTAATTATTGACTTGAAAATAGTTTATTATGAGGAAAAAAGTAGTTGCAGGGATCGATATTGGCGGGATGAACACCCGTATAGGTCTGGTTGACCAAACAGGCGAAGTGTTAACCGACAGCAATATTGCCACAGATCAATATCCCACGTCCGAAGAGTTCGTGTCTGCCATACACAACAGCATCGAACTCTTATTAAAGAACCCCGATATGCCTCTTTCCGAACTTATTGGCATAGGCATAGGCGCTCCGAGTGCGAATTATCACACCGGCAGTATCGAAGGCGCTGCAAATCTTCTATGGCCGGATGTCGCCTTGTCGGCGATGCTTGGCGAACATTTTCCCGGCATTCCCATCAAAGTGACGAACGATGCTAATGCCGTGGCTATTGCCGAGATGATATACGGAGACGCAAAAGATTTGAAAGATTTCGTTATAATCACCTTAGGTACAGGTCTTGGCAGCGGTATTGTTGCTAACGGAGAACTGATATACGGTCACGACGGATTTGCCGGAGAAGTAGGACATATCACGGCTGTTCCCGATGGAAGACAATGTAACTGTGGACGTCGCGGTTGTCTTGAGACGTACGTTTCGGCAACAGGAATAAAACGCACTGTCTTCGAACTGTTAACTAATTTGACGAAAAACAGCGTGTTGAGAAATACATCGTTCAACGAATTGACGTCGAAAGACATTCACGCAGCAGCTCTCGGCGGCGACGCCATTGCGATAGAGGCTTTCAGGATAACGGGCGAGATACTTGGACGAAGTCTGGCTGATGTAGTTGCGTTCACAAGTCCGTCGGTGATATTTATCTTTGGCGGTCTTGCTGAGGCTAAAGATATGATTCTCAAACCAGCCAAAGAGAATATGGAAAGATATCTTGTAAACTGTTATAAAAATAAAGTAAAGATTCGACCGTCGGCGCTCGGCAATAAGGACGCCGGAATCGCGGGCGGAGCGGCATTAATATGGAGGGATTTTGTATAAAATGTTTTTTCCACCGAGATATATAATAAGGGTAGTGAAATCGATATTATACATAGCGTTGATTTTCGCTATTATTTTGTGTTTCATCCATTTTACTTCCGAAAAAAGAGACGCTGCCGTAACGTTTTGGAGTTTGATTCCATATCCGGCGACGCTGGTTGGTTTTTTTGTTTTGTTCGGAATAGCCTATCCATTAGTTTCGTTTGTGAAAAAAGATGCGATGTTGGTCAAACCGTTTTCCGAAGAACGTATCAAAATACTGAATATCTTCGACTCGACAGGGTATGAATTGACAAGCGAAAAAAATGGAGTGTTGACATTTCGCTTGAAAAGTAGATTTATCCGCTTCATGCGGCTGTTCGGCGAAGACATGATTGAAGTAGAATATCGCGAAGGAAAGGTCTATTTATCAGGATTAAGACGCGACATATACCGGTTGACAAGATACATTGAATATTTGAACGGGAAGTAAGATGGTTTTTAATTCAATTATTATTTAAAGAATCGGAATTAAAAATACATACATTAACCAATTCAATTGCAACAAGTACCATCTATTCAAAAGATTGATTTTGTCGCCGGAAAAATAATGACGGAATAATGATTATAAAAAACGCTAATATACTGAACGAAGGGAAGATTTTTGAAGGGAGTGTCCGGATTGAGAATGGTATAATAAAGAAGATTTTTACCGGAAACGACGATTTTTCGGATACATTGACAATCGATGCCCGGAATAAACTGCTGATGCCCGGAGTAATTGACGATCAGGTGCATTTCAGAGATCCCGGACTGAGGCACAAGGGCGACATATTTTCCGAGAGCCGTGCAGCAGCAGCAGGAGGAGTAACTTCATTCATGGATATGCCGAACACCTCGCCACCGACATTGAGTTCGGAACTTTTGGAAGAAAAATACAGCGTGGCAAGTCGCAATTCTCTGATAAACTATTCGTTTTATCTTGGCGCATCGAACGGTAACATCGCCGAAATCAATAAAATTGATCCTAAAACCATTTGTGGAGTGAAAGTTTTCATGGGTTCATCGACAGGCAATATGCTTGTGGACAACGATGATACTTTAGCCGCAATATTTTCGGAATCGCCTGTTATTGTAGCGGTTCATTGCGAAGATGAAGATACTGTCCGGCAAAATTCCGCATTGTACAGGCAAAAATTCGGCGACGACATTCCAACATCCTGTCATCCTGCGATAAGAAGCGCCGAAGCGTGCTACAAATCTTCATCCAAAGCGGTGGAACTTGCAACGAAATACAATACGCGACTGCATGTCCTTCACCTTTCAACGGCAAGAGAATTAGACCTTTTCGAGAGAATTACGGAAAATTATATTCCCCGTATCACAGCCGAAGCGTGTGTACATCATTTATGGTTCAGCGATTCGGATTACGAAACTTTGGGAAACAGGATAAAATGTAATCCCGCGATAAAATCGGCGACCGACAGGGATGCTTTGCGCGAAGCGGTCGGGAACGGGAAAATCGCAGTTGTAGCGACCGACCATGCCCCGCACACTGTCGATGAAAAACAGAAAAAATATTTCAGCGCGCCTTCGGGATTACCGCTTATACAGCACTCGCTTTCAGCAATGCTGGAGATGTACAGGCAAGGCATATTCTCTTTGTTCGACATCGTGGAACGGATGTGTCATGCGCCGGCAAGGCTGTTCGACATTCATCACAGAGGATTTATACGTGAAGGTTATTACGCTGATTTGACGCTTGTTGATATGAATGCAGGATACTCTCCATGCAAAGACAATATTTTGTACAAATGTGGATGGTCGCCATTTGAAGGGGTTACTTTTTCGACCAGAGTTGAAAAAACATGGGTCAATGGTTCAATTGTTTTCGACAACGGTAAAATTATGGAAACTAACTGCGCCAAACGACTCGAATTTGAGAGATAAATCGAATAAAAAATGAAAAAACGTATAGCATACATAATAAACCCAATATCAGGAATATCGGATAAAAAAGCAATAGCAGATTATATCAGTAAAACGACAGATACAGGCAAATTTGATTTCGAAATATATTATACAAAATGTATAAACGACGGTTTTCGACAGGCTAAAGAGTTTGCTGACAACGGTTTCGACCGGGTCATTGCAGTCGGCGGCGACGGAACGGTCAACGAAGTCGGCAGAGGGTTGCTCGATTCGAATACGGCGCTGGGAATAATTCCATTAGGTTCGGGAAACGGTTTCGCACGTCATCTCAAAATATCTCTGAACTATCAAAAAGCCAATCAGATTGCACAAAACGGAGAAATAATATCGTCCGACTACGGAATATTAAACAATAAACCGTTTTTTTGTACTGCCGGAATTGGTTTCGACGCACAAGTAGGACAGCGGTTTGCGCAAATCGGACGACGGGGATTTGTGTCGTATGCTCAGGCTTCGTTCATGGAATACATTAACTATTCGCCACAAAACTACAAAATTACAATCGATGGCAAAACTTTTTCGCACCGCGCATTTCTGATTACTTGTGCAAACACTTCACAATGGGGCTATAATGCTTATATTGCACCCAATGCAAGTCTGAGCGATGGTTTGATTGATTTGGTGATTGTTTCTCCGTTTTCGTTTGTAGTCGCTCCGATCATTGGTTTGCGGGTATTCACAAAAAGTTTGTACGACTCAAGAAAAATAGAGGTTTACAGGGCAAGAGAAGCAACAATCGAAAGAGAAAAAACAGGCTGTATTCATATCGACGGCGAACCTCTGAACGAAGGAAAAACATTGAAAATTAAAGCAATACCCAACAAATTGAAAATAATCGTGCCTGCAAGCGTCAAAAGATTACATTCTTCACTGAGATACATAAGATTCTGATATTGAGCGAGGAGAGATGAATCTGCAAGGTAACCGCCATTATGAGTATTTTTTTGAAAGGAGCGAAACTTTCTTTTCCTTCGTAACCGTCGACCCA
>JAITKY010000222.1 GCA_031278135.1 Prevotellaceae bacterium
CACACTCTTGGAATATCTATCCTTTCGGAAGGCAAGATAACGAATAACACTAAAAACATTTCTCTTCAAGTGATAGAAAACTATGCCGAAAATCCGATTTTGTTAGATACTGTCTATAACATTTCGGGCAAAAACATAGGTTATTTTGTTTATAATTTCTTCGCTCGCGACAAGGGCGACGGAAGCGTTGCATACGAAAAAGAATTGAACGGTATTTTCGCTAAATTCAAATCGGAACAAATTGACGAACTCATTGTGGATTTGCGATATAACGGCGGAGGTGCAGTTACTGCAACGCAGTCGTTGGCAAGTATGATTTCCGAACGAAAAACAAGCGATGTGTTTTGTTTTTACCAATATAATTCACTGCTTCACGAATATTTTTCCGCCCAAGAAGCAGATTTTAATTTATTATACTTTGTTAAGACTATAGACAGGGAAGACAACTCCGGCATAATAGTAGAAAGCGTTCCGATTAACAGTCTTTCGGGGCTTTCGACTGTACATTTCATTGTTACGGGAAATTCGGCTTCTGCAAGTGAATTGCTTATCAACGGATTGAAACCTTATATGAAAGTAGTTTTAGTTGGCGACACAACTTATGGTAAAAATGTAGGTTCGATTACAATATATGAGGAAAATGTTGAAAAACAAAAGACTAATAAATGGGGTATGCAGCCGATAATAGTGAAAATGGCGAATGCAAACAGATATTCGGATTATGGAGATGGTTTTATCCCTGACAGAAGAGCACGCGAACTTGATGAAGGTTTTGCTATCAAACAATTGGGTGACACAAGCGAGGTTTTATTGAAAACTGCGCTAAATCTTATATCAGGTACGGATACAAAAAGTGTAACGACAAAATATATTGGCAGTCAGGTAGTATTTGTTGGTTCGGCAATTGACAGAACTCCTGTTCGTCGAAATATGTATATAACTCCGAAAAAAATATATAAGTAGTCGGAAGCTTCCTATGACAAAGAATCCGGTCGTTACGCAGTGACGAGGTCGGTCGCTACGCAACAGCGAGGAAAACAAGCACTTACAGGATTGCTCGGCTTGCAATTTTTATTCTTGGATATATCCGAAATTCTTCAGTTTGAGTTTATTATTTCGCCAATCGGGGTCAACTTTGACATGCAATCCAAGGTAAACTTTGGTTTGCAGAAATGTTTCCAGATTTTTTCGGGCGGCAGTACCTGTTTTTTTCAGAAGCAATCCCTGTTTTCCGATGATTATGCCTTTTTGTGATTCGCGAGCTACGTATATAACAGCCTCTATACGTGTGATATCTTTATCTTCCTTAAATTCTTCGATAACCACTTCGGTAGAGTAAGGGATTTCTTTTTGATAGTTCAGAAAAATTTTCTCACGGATAATTTCTGAAGCAAAAAATCGTAAAGACCTGTCGGTTAAAGTATCGTTATCGTAATATTTCGGACCGCAGGGCAAAAGCCTCATAATCTCTTTTTTCAGATTATCCAAATTGAATTTCAGCAATGCCGAAACAGGAAAAATGATAGCCGACGGTAATAAACCTTTCCATTTTTCACATAATATTTCCAATCCCTCGGGAGTAGTAAGGTCGATTTTGTTGATTAACAGTAGAATCGGGACGTTCAACGTATTCAGTTTTTCTATAAAATCGATGTTTTTGTCCGATTTTTCCACTACATCGGTCACATACAGAATAATATCCGCATCACCGATTGCCGAATAGACGAATTTCATCATCGATTCCTGCAATTTGTAGTTGGGTTTCAAGACTCCCGGTGTGTCGGAAAACACAATCTGACAGTCGTTTTCAGTAACAACGCCAAGTATCCTGTGACGAGTTGTTTGCGCTTTTGCTGTGATAATCGACAACTGTTCGCCAATTAAAGCATTCATTAACGTCGATTTACCTACATTGGGATTGCCCACGATGTTCACAAATCCCGATTTGAAATTATTTTCGTCCATAACTATTTCTTACAAAGAGATTTTAACTTGTCTATATTTCCATTAAAAACATTAAAGTCCACTTTTTCGCCTATTCCCGGTATTCGTCCACTGTCGCTATGTTGCCAGAATAACCATGATTCCTCGAACTCAATCTTTTTCTTGTCGTAATGAGCAACCCAAAGAGGATATTCCCTCAAAACCTTATCAACAAAAAGATATTTTTCGTAAAAATCGATATATGAATAGATTATAGGCTTCATTCCGTAATGTTTTTCGACTTCGTTCAGCCATATTTTAATGTTTTCCCTTAATTTTGCTGCTCCGGGATTGCCTAATTTTTCGATATCCAGCACAGGAGGAAGGTCGCCTTTGACGAGTTTTACATTGTTGATGAAGTTTTTAGCCTGTTCCGAAGCGTTTCGTGTCGGAATAAAATAATGGTATGCGCCTCTGATTATGCCGGTTTTGCCGATATTTTCCCAATTGGATTTGAACATAGGGTCTCGTATCGTTCGTCCTTCGGTTGCTTTGATGAAAGCAAAGGAAATTTTCACATCATTATTTTTGCCGGTGAAACTTGACAGATATTCCCAATCTATTGTCGTCTGATAACGTGAAACGTCTATTCCGTGCAGTTCGTATCCCACAGGCATTCTTATTCCGAATATTTTCCGGCTTGGACTCACAACAAAGTATAAAACAGCAATCAAGAGAAAAATCAATCCCCAGCACCACAGTTTTCGTGTCGTTTGGTATCTCATGCTTGACAATTTTATTTTCCTAAATGGTATGATGTTATATTCCTGAATCCTGCCAGAAAAGCCTTAACCGGCATTGTTTTTTTGCCTTGCGGCTGCAATTCTTCGACACCGAGAAATCTGTCGGAACAGGCAATCTTCAAGTATTTTTTTCCGTCGGAGCAAATTGTTCCCGAGGGTGCGTTATTTGTTTTCTCCGATTCTGCATGTGCTTTCATGATCTTTATTTGCAGCGTTTTTGTGTCATTTTTCAGCTCGCACCATGCTCCGGGATACGGACTTAATCCACGTATCAGGTTTCGCACACGTTCGACCGGATGATTCCAGTCTATTTCGCAGTTTTCACGAAACAGTTTCGGCGCCGGACGAATGTCGGATATTGGCGTCTGTGGAGACGGTTTTATTTCGCCGGATTCTATTTTTTCGACTGTTTCGAGTAATAACGACGCTCCTGTAATCTTCAGTTTATCATGCAATTCCCCAGCTGTGTCGTCATTTCCTATCTCGACTTTCCTTTGGAGAAGAATCGCGCCGGTGTCGATTTCGTGATTGATAATGAATGTTGTAACTCCGGTTGCTGTTTCGCCGTTGATGATTGCGTGGTTTATCGGAGCGGCGCCCCTGTAATCGGGTAAAAGCGAAGCATGCAGATTGACAGTTCCTTTTGGCGGCATACTCCATACAATCTCTGGCAACATGCGGAATGCCACCACAAGAAAAATATCGGCATTCAACGATTTCAATGTCGCAATAAAATTTTCGTCGCGTAATTTTTCCGGTTGCAGGACGGGCAAACCCTGTTCGAGCGCAAATTGCTTTACCTCCGACTGTTTTAATTCGCGTCCCCGTCCGGCGTGTTTATCGGGCGCCGTCACAACCGTAACAGCGCTGTAACCATTTTCTAATAAAACTTTTAACGGCTCTACTGCAAATTCCGGCGTTCCCATGTAAACTATTTTCAATGTCTTTTTCATGCAAATAATTTGGGGACAAAATTACTCAAATGTTTCGAATCTTAAAATGTATGAACAATTGTTTTTAATTTATTTGTATCTTTGCCGGCAAAAATAACGTACTATTGTATCACAGTGAACGCTCCGGAAGGCGACGACATGGTTGGCTGGTTCAGGGGCGTGCAACAGCAGTGTGACGTCAAGCCGTACATGAGCATCGACCGTCCGAATTTTACGTCAGCAGGATTCCTACTTACCGAGATTCTGTGAAAAACACGACATAGCCAAAATACTCATTACTAATATTTTTAAGACTGTTTTCAATACTGTCATTTATTTCACATTTTTCATTTCACTATATTTAGT
>JAITKY010000243.1 GCA_031278135.1 Prevotellaceae bacterium
GCAATTACGTTCCTGTCTATTGATTTGATGCCGGATTATCAAAACAAACAACTAAAAATAACTCTATATCCTCTAAGTAATATCCGAAGTCAAAAGGCTATCGAAGAAGTATGCAAAACAGTCAATGATAATAAAACTGTTTTCCCGGGTACTGATTTGGTTATGATTTTCAATATTACGACAATTTAATCTGCGACAGGTCAGGAGTTCTGAATTTAAATGCGTCGACCCTGCCAGCCTTCCTCAATATTTGCATATTTGTGTATTAAGTATTACTTTTGCGCCGTTTTTTAATTGGTGAGTTTTACGTTTTATGTATTGATTAGGTGGTGTTTCAATACTCAAAAAGGGAAACACACCGCAGTGGTTTTTATATTTTTTATATGATAAATTTTGAAATTCAGGGATTAAATCCCGAAATCCTCAATGCGATAAAAGATTTAGGATTTGAAACTCCCATGCCTGTACAGGAGAGAGTTATACCCGTTATGCTCGAAACAGACAAAGATATTATCGCTCTGGCTCAGACAGGAACAGGAAAAACAGCAGCATTCGGTTTGCCGCTAATCAGCAGAGTCGATACTTCGAAATCGGCAGGCGTACAAGTATTAATACTTTGTCCGACAAGGGAATTATGTTTGCAGATAACAGACGATTTGATCAGTTTCTCCAAATATTTGCCCGATTTGCATATTTTGCCGGTATATGGTGGCGCAAATATTGATAACCAAATACGCGCGTTAAAGAAAGGCGTACAGTTTATCGTAGCAACTCCGGGGCGTATGTTGGACTTAATCAACAGAAAAGCAGTTGATTTAAGCGCTGTCAAAAACGTTGTACTCGACGAAGCCGACGAAATGTTAAACATGGGCTTTATCGACAGCCTGAACGACATTCTCAAAGTTGTGCCGGCAGAACGTCGGACACTACTGTTTTCGGCAACAATGCCCGACAGAGTCGCAAGCATTGCCGAAAACTACATGAACGATCCTGTGGAAATAGTTGTTGGCTCGCGCAATTCGGGATCGGCGAATGTTAAACATCTGTGTTACACTGTCAGCAGCAAAGATAAATACAATGCTCTGAAAAGAATTGTCGATTACAATCCGAACATTTACGGAATCGTATTTTGCCGGACAAAACGCGAAACCGGCGAAATTGCAGAAAAACTTATTAAGGACGGTTATAACGCTGAGGCTTTGCATGGCGATTTGTCGCAAGTGCAACGCGATTATGTGATGCAGAAATTCCGTATCGGCAATATCAAACTGCTGGTGGCTACCGACGTGGCGGCACGCGGGCTGGATGTCAGCGATCTTACTCACATTATCAATTTCAATCTTCCCGACGAGATTGAAATATACAACCATCGAAGCGGACGTACCGGACGCGCAGGTAAAACCGGAATATCCGTAGTGATAGCCGGACTGAAAGACAAGTCCAAACTCCGACAAATCGAAAAAAATATCGATAAAAAGTTTGAACATAAGGACGTTCCGAAAGGAAAGGACATTTGCGAAAAACAGTTGTTCAGCCTTATCGACCGGATGGAACATGTTGAGGTCGATAACAAAGAAATCGACAATTATCTTCCTGCTATTTTCAAGAAACTCGAATGGCTGGATAAGGAAGAGATTATACGGCGATTTGTGTCTCTGGAATTTAACCGTTTTTTGAATTACTATAAGGATGCCGAAGATTTGCAGGCAGCCCAACACGAAAATGATGGCAACAACAGAAAAAGCAAAAAAGACGGACGACGAAAAGCAGAAAAATTCGAAAACGACATGCAAAAAGCAAACAGAAAAGCAGAAAAAGGTTATACCCGTTTACATCTGAATGTCGGTAAAAAAGACGGCTTGTATCCGAATGTGCTGTTAGAACTTATCAATCAGACAGAATTGGGCAACAAGGTGAGAATCGGAAAAATCGATCTCACTAAAAAGGATACCTATTTCGAAATACAGTCGGATCAGTCTAAATTTCTGCTGAATAATCTGAAAAATGTCTTCTATAAAGGACGGAAAGTAACGGTTACGGCAGTATAAGTTATATGCTCAACTCTGCTGATGTATAACATTAGTAGCCAAGTATTACGCAGCCGGTATTAACTCGTGAAGCCGGTTTCGACAACGCAAGCGGAGGAGGAAGGATTTTCCTGTCGAACCCAACTCCTCGCTCCGAGTGAGGTTGTTCTCGCTTTTTGTGACAACATCCTCGCTCCGAGCGAGGAAATCCTCGCTTTTACTGACAAAAAGGCAGTCGCAGAAGTTTTATTAGACCTTTGTAATGTCAATGATTTTCGAAATTTTAGACATTTTTATCTTATCAGTACACAATTTTAGAAAAATAATTTCTTTTATAATCAGCAATTAAAGAGATATTTTTATTTTTTTTGTTTCGTTCGAAAAAAATACATTATCTTTGTTCAAAATTTTTGTAAATGTTATATATATATATATATATATGAAAAAGAAAGATAGACACGGTTTCTTGCGCATTTATATAGACTTATTGACGCAACTTTGGCAATCCAAAGTAATGTAATTTTGTGTTCGAACAGAAAATTAATTAAATCAAACAAGAAAATATCTGTTAATATTTTATTTATAATTTTCAGTTGTTGTGTTTTTTTATTTCATGTAACAAAAAACATCAAAATATCCCTAATATAGGCTAAATCTTTTATTGAGGTGCTATGAACAATATCCGGCAATTCGATACAGGAAGAAATCTTTGTCCCTCAGTCCGTAGTTATTTGTTATAAATCGCTGTATTTTACCGTTAAGACATTCAGTTTTATCGTTCGTTGCACCTTTTCGGAAGTAATT
>JAITKY010000033.1 GCA_031278135.1 Prevotellaceae bacterium
CAATCAGTATTATTTTCGTGATATCACGCCGTATGTTCTGATAATCCGTCCATTGCTTGTTATACCTTCGACAATTACGGAGTATGTAGAATTTGCATCGGCGGTATAGAAATCGAATGCAGCCTGACCTTCCAAGATTTTGACGTTTGGTTGCCAAAAAATCGTTGTACGTCTGTCTATTCCTGTCATTATTTGGGCTTCTGTTGCGTATTTGGGCGAATAAAACTCGACGTCCTTGCGATAACCTTTTGGAATCAAGATTTCCATATTGAATTTAATACCTTTTTTAGGAGTGATGTCGCCTATTTTTGTATTGACAATAATAGCGCCGCCGGCGCCTCTCACGCCGAGAACAGCCGCTTCGGCGCCTTTCATTATTTCGATACTCTCCACATCCATAATATTGATGTCCCTCAAATCAACATTTTCCCAGATAATGCCATCGATAATTATCACAGGCGGAGTCGACGAACCGCGAATGGAAATCTTGTCGCCATTAATCATAACTCCAGCAACAAGCATAAGCGCCTGATACAAATCCGTATAACGTTCGAATTTGTCGGATGTTATGACAGTATTCATCATCGAAGAATATATTGACGACATATTTCTTTTGGGTTCGTTTTTTTGTCCTGTGATTGTTACTGTTTCCAGAACAATGCTGCGCGTTCCGTTTTCATCGATATATTTCTGGTCTGATTTTGCGATATATCGCAACAACATACTGTCGGGTTGAAAATCGGGTACGGCAAATGGCTTGATTTCGGGGAAAGTTTCCTTATCCACAAGAAGTTCCACATAACTTTTTCCTCTTTTGCTCAATGCCTGTACAATATATATCGTACTGTCGGGAAACTCGAATCCATTAAAATAGAACCGTCCATTTTCGTCGGACATAGTCACATCGGCATAATTAGCATTAAGCGAAAAAACGGATACCGAATTGTTTACATTGGCTTTACTTCCCAAAACCCTTTCGACGCTTCCCGAAATTTCCTGACCTGCTTCCATATAATGGGTTGGTCGTTCGAGCGAATCTTTCAGTATTGCCGTAATATTGTACCTTTTCCAGCCCTGAGTGAGTAAGAGAGCATCTATACTTGACTGATTTTTAACATAATAATCCGGCGCTTCGACATATCCTCTGATATCGGAGCAGAGCAGCAGACTGGAAATTATTGTAAATGAACTGTCGGGCAAAATATCTCTGTTGTCGGTGACCGATACCGAAAAGTCGCCTTCGAGCGGATTGTTTTCATAATCGGCGACATGAACTTTTACTGACACAGGTTCCCGTTTTTTGTAATTCAGTTTATCTGTTGATATCGTAGCTTTTGCAAGTTCGTTTTCATTCAGACAGAACACCAGGCGTTCGCTGATTGGATTCATATTATCGTCAAGCAGAAGGATTTGAGTGACGCCCGACGGGAATGCCGTTCTTTCGATCGACAGTGTATTTTGCCCCTGCCATTCGTTCGCATAAATGAGCATGCCTCTTGTATGAACAATCAGATTCAGAGGTCTTTCGACATATTCTGCACCTTTCAAAAGCGTGATATACAATTTACTTTTGCTCCAGTTTGTTTTCAGAACGCAGACATCTTGTTTTGTTTCCGGAAGTTGAAATCGTTTCGATTTGCCCGACTGGTTTTTGAATACGGCATAATACATCTTTTCTTTTTCGGGAAACAATGAAAATGAGCCCATTCCGGCATGTCCCGATTTCACAGATATAACAAGACTGTCGTTGTTATCAAAAATATCTCCCGTGACATCTTCTGACATACCGTTGGTTTTAAGCGATTTGAAGGCAATTTTGCAATGTGCGCCGTCAATAGCATATCCTCCTTCGGGAAAAAACGAGACATCGAAATCGTTACCTTCTTTAGGTACGGAAATATATTTTTTAAACCGCCGTCCATTACTGTCAAACTCAAGATAAACAGTCTGTTGTTTGCCGGGAATTGTCCTGAACGAAAAATCTTCCGATGTTTTAGTCTGCAATTTTTTATCGATATCGACTTTTTTGATTTTTCCGGTATCGACACGTATTTTCAAGTTTTCCACATCGACTTCCATTTCTCCGTAACGATGAAATTCTATCTTTAACGAGCCTCTTCTATCTGTAATCTCAAACTTTGGAATTATGTTGATTATAGCAGATTGAGGGTCGGCAACAAACACTTTTTTCTCGAAAAAATAATCGGGACGGTTGCGCATGAAATTCGTATATGCACGTATCATATACATGCCTTCCGCCAAATCTTCCGCCAGACTGATATTGTTGTGAAACATACTGTCAACGGGGCGGATTTTGTCCAGACTGACTAATTCCCCCGACGGACTTATCAGTTCGACATAAACATATCGGCTTGCACATGAAGGTCTGTTCAGTATCGCATCAACGACATAAGCCCTGTACCAGATTTTTTCGCCCGCAACATAAGTTGATTTATCCGTATGAATGTGTATTTTTTCCTGCGGAAAAATTTTTAATTGCTGTAATAATTTTATCTCAACGGGATTAATCTCCTGATTCACATTTGTTTCTTGTCCAAAAAGAGTGGTGGCAAAAACAAAAAAAACGACCATAAATACTGTTCTCATCAGATATAATTTTGGGGACAAAGATACAACTTTTTTTAACAATAAAATTTTTCCTTGCATTTAAATTAGTTTGTTTATCTTTGCACGATTTTTTTGATACAAATTTTTTTAAGTAAAGTACAATGAATAAAGTAAAAATTGGAATTAATGGTTTTGGACGTATTGGTCGTCTGGTGTTTCGTGCAGCTCAGAAAAGAGATGATATTGAGGTTGTTGGCATCAACGATTTGATCAGTGTCGAGTACATGGCGTACATGCTGAAATACGACACTGTTCACGGACAATTCGATGGAACTATCGAAATTAAGGATGGCAATTTGGTAGTAAATGGTAATGCCATTCGTGTAACCTCCGAAAAAAATCCTGCGGATTTGAAATGGGGTGATGTAGGCGCAGAGTATGTTGTCGAATCTACGGGTTTGTTTCTTTCGAAGGATAAGGCTCAAGGTCATATCGATGCGGGCGCTAAATATGTGGTTATGTCGGCTCCTTCGAAGGACGATACACCCATGTTTGTTTGCGGTGTGAATTTCGACGCTTACGAAAAAGGCACTCAGTTTGTTTCGAATGCTTCGTGTACAACCAACTGTTTGGCTCCGATAGCCAAAGTGTTGCACGACAAGTTCGGAATCGTTGACGGTTTAATGACTACCGTCCACGCTACTACTGCTACGCAAAAAACTGTCGATGGTCCCTCGGCTAAAGACTGGAGAGGCGGACGGGCTGCTGCTGGAAATATTATCCCTTCATCGACAGGAGCAGCAAAAGCCGTTGGCAAAGTGCTTCCGGCATTGAACGGGAAACTGACTGGTATGTCGTTACGCGTTCCTACTCTGGACGTTTCGGTGGTTGACCTTACGGTAAATCTTGCCAAACCTGCTACTTATGACGAAATTAAAGCGGCAATGAAATCGGCATCCGAAAACGAACTGAAAGGCGTTTTGGGATACACCGAAGATGATGTTGTTTCATCGGACTTCATCGGCGACCCGCGTACTTCGATCTTCGATGCAAAAGCTGGTATCCCTTTGACGAATACATTCGTTAAAGTAGTTTCGTGGTACGACAACGAATGGGGATACTCTAATAAAGTATTGGAACTCGTTGCCCACATGAAAAAAGTGAACGGATAAATTTGTTTCATTTTTATTTTAATAAAAAAAGGCTACTTGGATATGTTTCAAGGGGCCTTATTTTTTTTAAGGGGACTTCTAAAAACTCATTTACCTATTTTTGATTCTTATACAGAGCCGAAATCCCGTTAAAACTCCTAATAAAAATCTGCGCAAAGATAACACAAAAAATAATACCATTGCCATTT
>JAITKY010000289.1 GCA_031278135.1 Prevotellaceae bacterium
GGCGTGCGATTCGATCGCATGCCGCGTGCGCGTCGATCGCACAACGGCGATAAGATTTAAGTTTGTTGCTTACGCGCACAATATCTTGAATCTTGAATTTTGAATTTTAAATCTTGAATATTGATTAGAATCTTTTTATTCAACCGGCTGACCTTTTTAGTTAAATCGTTTAAAAATACAGCAGGGGTTGAACAACTTCGCAGTTCAGATGAGGAAGCACATATACCGAGCTGAGCCTGCGGCTTGTAAGGGGGTATCAACAACCATTTCTGAACAGAATTACGATCAGAATTTATAGAATTGTACAGAAATTCTGTTCATTCTATAATTCTGCAAATTCTGATCAAATTCTGAGAAGTGTGAGTTTTCGGACAGACACTGAATATTAAATCTTAAATCAAATTGGCAGGCGTCAGCCAATCTTAAATTTTGAATTTTGAATCTTAAATCTTGAATTTTAAATTTTAAATCTTATATTTGCGCGGTATTTAAGCTCTACTGTTGAAGAATTGAATATCGGAAACAAGTTGATTAAATATAACGTTAAAAAATAAAAATTAAAAAAAACAAAAGAATACTTATGATAAAGTATGTAGCACCCACGCTAACGGCATTACATAGCGCCAGCGAAATAGACATCGAATCATGTCAAAAATTGTACAACTATCTCATCGAAAATCATATTGATGGAATAGCAATCTTCGGCACCTCCGGAGAATTTCCACATATCCCGTTGTCGGAAAAGAAAAAACTGATAAAAGCAGCGGCGTCGCAAATCAAGCATCGCGCCGACTACGTTGTCGGCACGGGAACGATGAACGCCCACGAAACCATCGAACTCTCCGAATACGCTTTCGACAGCGGAGCAGACGCCGTAATTATCGTCAGCCCGTACTATTACGGCATGACCGCCGACAGCGTCTTTGAATACTATTCCAAAGTAGCAAGCCAAGTAAAAGGAAACATCTACCTCTACAATTTCCCCGATCGGACAAGCTATTCCATCACCCCCGAAACCGTCCTGAAACTCGCCCGAAAACACAGTAATATTATAGGAATAAAAGACACCGTCCCCGATATGGGACATACGGTAGATATACTCAAAACAGTGAGACCCGAATTTCCGGATTTTGAAGTATTCAGCGCCTACGATAACAACTTTGTCTACAACATCCTGTCGGGCGGAAACGGCTGTGTGGCAATATTGGCAAACATCGCTCCGAAAATGTTCTCGAACTGGGTCAAAGCCGCGCGGGAAAAAAATTTCGACGCCCTCGCCGATATTCAGAAAAAAGTAGATCGTATGATGGATATATTCGCCCTTCCTGGCAACGACAAAAGCAGTTTTAGTCGAAAAAAGAATCTTTGCGAAAGACCTGATGACATTCCCCTATCTCACGTTCCCCGAATCGAAAAAACAGGAATTGAGAAATTTTATGAAAGAATTTGAATAAAAACAACCATGAAAATAGTAATACTTGACAGCAACCTTGGAGCCATTGACCTTGAACAAAACATCGCCGCCCGTTATGGTTTCCAGATAAACAAGCCCAAACAGTGCAAAACCGAAGACGAAGTCATCTCCGTTATACATGACGCCGACGGCGTCATTGTTCAGTACGCACCCGTTACGCGTAAAGCGCTGGAAAGCGCCCCCAATCTCAAAGTAGTGAGCGAATACGGCGTAGGCGTCGACAGCATTGACATTGCTGCCTGTACCGAAAAAGGCATTGCCGTGTGTAACGTTCCCGACTATTCATATCAGGAAGTATCCGATCAAGCAATAGCCCTCGCTCTATCCTTAGACAGGGGCGTCGTGTCGTTAGACAAACAAATACGCAGCGGAAACTACGGTCTGACAACCGTAAAACCCCTTCGCCGCATTGTCGGACGAGTATTTGGAGTCGTCGGACTAGGACGCATCGCCCGCGCCGCCGCCCTGAAAGCGCGCGGAATCGGCTACAAAGTCCTCGGTACCGATATAGCCTTTGCCTGCGGCACGACCACCGACGATGGAATACCGGTAGTCACTTTCGACGAACTTCTTACTCAGAGCGATGTAGTATCAGTACACGTCCCGTTAATGGACGCGACAAAGCATCTGATAAACGCCGTCGCCCTGTCGAAAATGAAACCGGAAGCCATTTTAATTAACACAGCGCGCGGAGGCGTAGTCGATACAGAAGCCTTAATCGAAGCCCTGAAAAACAAGACTATTCGAGGCGCGGGACTAGACGTCTTCGAGACCGAACCCCTGCCCAAGAATCATCCGCTGACAGCCTTAGACAATGTCGTATTGACGCCTCATGCAGGCTATTACTCCGAAGAATCGCTCTATGAACTGAAAACCCGTCCAGTGGAAAATGCGGCGGACGTGCTGGCGGGCAAAAAACCTCGAAACATACTGAATCCATCGGTTTTAAAATCATGAATGTTTAACAATTTAATTCTTATAAATTATGTATATATTAATTGGTTTATTGATTATTGCAGTAGGCAGTTTCGGACAATCGAGTTCGTATGTCCCTATTAAAAAAGTGAAAAATTGGGCATGGGAATGTTTTTGGCTCACACAAGGCATTTTTGCATGGTTGTTATTCCCGTTTTTAGGAGCATTATTGGCTGTCCCCGAAAACAATTCTTTATTTGGAATTATAGGAAATGCCGGTAGTAGCGCCGTTTTACAATCCATTGCTTTCGGCGCTCTTTGGGGTATTGGTGGATTAACTTTCGGATTAAGTATGCGTTATCTTGGCGTAGCGCTGGGACAATCGCTTTCATTAGGTATTTGTTCAGCCTTCGGAACACTGATACCTCCGCTATTACCGCAACTTTTCCCTGATGCAGGGAAAATCACTCCTGTCTTGATTATTGGAGTAAGTATCGCTATCGCAGGTATTGCGATTATCGGTTATGCTGGAGCGTTGAAATCACAAGCTATGTCGGAAGAAGAAAAGAGAAAAGCAGTAAAAGATTTTGCTCTGAAAAAAGGTCTATTGATAGCTCTTCTTGCCGGCGTAATGAGTGCATGTTTCAACCTGGGGCTTAATGCCGGCGCTCCTATCAAAGAACTATTATTGAGCATATCATTACAAAATATAAATGATATAGATGTAATGACTATAGTACAAAAGTATTTACATAACGAACCAATAGACATTAAACTTAAAAACATATTAGATCATACATCTTTGTATGCATCTCTTCCCACAACATTGTTAGTTACAATTGGTGGATTTGTTACTAATGCCATTTATTGTATTTATCAGAATGTGAAAAACAACACAGGGAAACAATATTTTTCCGTTTCGAGAAATATATTTGTTAACAATATTTTGTTCTGCTCATTGGCAGGTATATTATGGTATTCGCAATTCTTCGGATTAGGAGTCGGACAAAGTTTTCTAAAAGCAAGTCCCATAATGTTAGCTTTCTCATGGAGCATCCTTATGTCGCTCAACGTATTGTTCAGCAACGTGTGGGGTATCTTTTTGAAAGAATGGAAAGGTTCGGGACAAAAAACTATTATAGTGTTACTAATTGGATTAGCAATGCTTGTAGCATCTATAGTTTTTCCTCAAATAATTAAATAGCTTTAAATTAAATAGCCATGAAAGGATTAGACGGAAAAGCCGCTATCGTTACCGGCGGCTCAAGAGGAATAGGAAAGGCAATTACGGAACGTCTGCTCGAAGAGGGCGTAAGCGTTTTATTCTGTGGTCGAAATGAGCAAACCGGCTTTGCGACGCTTGCCGAATTTAAAACGAAATACGGGAATAAAGTCCATTTTATCACCCGAGACATGGGCGACAGAGACACGCCCGAACTACTCGTATCGAAAGGCAGAGAACTATTCGGCGAATTAGATTTTCTAGTAAATAACGCATTTCCATTTACGGCAAAGGCATTGGATGCGACGTACGACGACTGGGTACATTCATTCATGGCCGGACCGGCAGCATATGCCCGTATGATAGCCGAATTTGTGAAACAGCGTCAGCAGAAAAAAGGTTCGATAGTCTGCATCTCAAGCATATCGGGACATATCGCCCAACCTCTGCGCTGGACATACAATGCCGCAAAAGGCGCGGTGAAACAACTGATTCGCTGTGCGGCGATGGATCTCGCTCCAGACATTCGCGTAAACTGCGTAAGTCCCGCGTGGGTGTGGACCGACGAAGTAGCAAAAGCGACTGTCGACGGTACTCGTGAAAGCGTTCCGCAGGCATGGAACGAATACCATCTTCTACAGCAATTACAGGAGCCGAGTCAAATAGCCGCGACAGTAGCGTTTCTACTGAGCGACGACGCTGCAGTCATCACCGGTCACGACCTCTATGCCGATTCCGGTTATCTAGCTATGGGACCAGAAGGTCTAGGTAAAACCGCCAATTTCGCCGGAAGCGAATAGATTTTATATTTACGATTTTAGATTGATGATTTACGATTTACGATTTTAGATTAATTATACTCGTAAATCAACAATCTAAAATCGTAAATCAAAAATCATAAATCAACAATCGTAAATCAAAAATTGTAAATAAAATAATTATGGGAAAAATAATTGATTTAACAGCTCCGATGTTCAACGGAGCGCCAACAATGCCAATGGATCCGAAATTTGCAATAACATGGCATTGCACTCTTGAGACCTTGGGCTACAATCTTTCGCGTCTCACCACATCGACACATCAGGGAACGCATATCGACGCGCCCCGTCACTTTTTCAACAAGGGCGAATGTATCGACGAAATATCATTAGACCGTTGCGTAGTCCGGGCAGTCAAAGTCGACCTAACCTCGAAACAACCGGATACGCCTGTTGAACCCGTCGACCTTGAACCCTACAACACCTTCATCGAACAAGGCTGTTGCGTCTTACTACATACGGGCTGGGATAAACATTTTCCGGAACAATCCTTCTTCTCAGGGTTTCCGTATGTCTCGAAATCGTTAGCCGACTGGTTTGTAAAGAAGAAAATCGGCTTGGTTGGTATGGACATGCCCACTCCAAACGGCGACGACTGGAAATATATACACGTCAAAATGTTGGGAGCAGGTATCCTGATAGTCGAAGGACTGGCAAATATGGAACAATTGCCCGAAAAAGAAGCATTCACATTCTATTCGCTTCCGCTAAAATTGCAGGGACGCGACGGGTCTCCTGTACGGGCAATAGCTATATTGGATTAAATATACGTATCCGGAAATGTCGAATGAGTATAAACAATCATATATGATGACGTATTCTCATACTTACGGGATAGAACGAACGAGACAGAATCTTGTCCGGACGACGGACGATTCGTTGAAAAATGTTTTCCGACTGTTCGCGACACGAATAGTCGTCCCGCAAGATGTTTTCCGATTATTCGCGACGTGAACAGTCGTCCTGCAAAATGTTTTCCGATTATTCGCAAGGGACATAAAAAAAAGTCTGAACTGTGATTTATTTGATTTTTGTGATTGTTGTGATGAAATCAAAAGAATCATCCCAATCACAAAAATCACAGTTCGGACAAGTGAAAAAGAAAAGCATAAAAAAGTAAAAGAAATGGAAATATTTGATTTGTTGTAACTACTGTTGGGGTACGAAGGACTAAAAAAACTGGTACAACAGTTGCATGAAGAGCTATCATTACTGAAGCAGAGTCGCGACAGTAGCACAAGTTCCACGTCTCCGTCTCAAGGTCTAAATCGCAATAATCGCAACAGTCTTCGTCAATCAAGAGGTAAA